>DAIDJC010000112.1 GCA_027451565.1 Limisphaerales bacterium
CTCCTGGCTGGAGGCTGGCAGCAGCGCCGAAAAATCCCTCTGCAAAAAAGGCTTCCACTCCTCTCGCAATAGTCCTGTGGAAAGGGAGGTGTCAAAGCGATTCGGCGTATGGTCCCACTTTTGCGGATTCCACGGCACAAGATAACGTCCTTCGATCACAGACCGGTCCATCCCCGGACCCGACCACGCAACGGAGAGATTATCGCTCCCATAACTTTGAAAATGCAAAGTTTTAACATAGTAAAAATCACCCGCATGGAGCTTTACCGGCATGGAACGCTGCGATGGGAACCGGTCCCACTCCTGGGGAAGAGTGGCGTTTCCGACCACATTGGACGCAATCAACTGCGCATGGTCAGGCGATGCGTCCGGGCTCAAAAAAAGCAATCCAGAATCATCAGAGGCGATCCAAAAGGTGTATAGTCCTGAGTATGGAGGACGTAGCCAACCGCTTAACCGGTCCAGATACCATGTGCCCAATCCCGGCCCCTCCTCAAAGCTGTTTAGGAGTTGGTTGGTCGTGGGTTGGTCAGGGTAACCCGGGCAGGCTTCTGAACCGGCTTTGACATCCATGCCTGTCAAATTTACAAAGTCACCTGGAAGTGGCCTGCCCATGCCTCTGGGAAGCCGCACAGACATCGCTCCTGTGTCATCCTGAACCACCATGAATGGCAAACCCGGGTCATCCCAAGTGACCACCGCGTTCAAACAAACCGGGCAGGCTGGCCTACTGGCATTGGTCATATGCTGCAGGCACATGGAAACATTGGTCAAAACCGCCCCGGGAGGCTCTGTTATGAATTTCGTCCGGGAACCACTTGTACCCGTTTCAGCGATGGCAAATCCCATGGAGGCTGTCAAAATGAAAGCTCCAAAAATGAAACTCGGGGTGCGCATCACCCTTTTAGCTTAAAGGTTTCCATGTTAAAAGACCACTCCACTTGCCGCTCCTTTCAGCCTTTTTGCCAGAGATATTTTTGTAAATCTTCGGGGCCATTCCTCGATAATGCGACTCTGCCTCAGGAGCGTATCGGCACCCCGGTTGGCAGCCGTAAAATGGGGATGATTTGCTGTGGGCAGGAAACTTGTTGTAGAATTTCGTCCTGTTAAACAGGGCCACAATGTTTTGCCGACTGAAAAAACCTGGAAAACCGTTCCAACTGCATGGCACCATTGAAAGGCCAACTCGCACCAGTCCATTGCCATTGGAGTCGCAGTTTCCTTAAAAACCATGAATACGATTGTTGTCGCCACCCGTAATTCGCACAAGGCGGAAGAGATTCAGGCCATGCTTGGACCTTCGTTCAACCTGGAGACCATGGAAAAGCACGCCTGTGCGCCGCTGGTGATTGAAGATGCAGCGACCTTTGAAGGCAACGCCATAAAGAAGGCCGCGGTTTTGGCGCGCTGGCTTTTTGACCTTTCACACAAATCCTTGGAAGGTTCGGGAAGGCTGTTTGTACTGGCGGATGATTCCGGTTTGGAAGTGGACGCACTGGGGGGAGCACCTGGCGTGCATTCCGCGCGGTTCGCGGGTCCCAACCTGAATGCAAATGCGCCGGATGACGCCAACAATGCCAAGCTTTTGCGACTGCTTACAGGAGTGCCAATGGAAAAGCGCACCGCCCGTTTTCGCTGCGTTCTGGCTCTGGCACGCATCTCCGACCACGCCCCACACACCCCAGGATTTTCCTCTCCAGCCTGCCTGGACACCAACATCCCGCCCACTTTCACCTGCCAGGGTGTATGTGAGGGTCACATTCTGGAGTCTCCACGGGGAAAGGGCGGATTTGGCTACGATCCACTATTTATACCGATGGGTTGGAACCAGAGCTTCGCCGAACTTGGGCCGGAGATAAAAAATCGTCTCAGCCATCGGGCCAGGGCCCTAGCTGCGCTTCAGGATTATCTTAGCAAGCTGGAAATATGAAGTTTGCGCCTCAACAATCCGTTGTCGGCACACAAGGTGTAACGATACTCTCCTGGCACTGGCCGGGCAAAAAAGCTGCCGCCAGCGCTTTCCACCAGCAAACCTCCTGCTGCAATGTCCCATAAATTAATCCTCCGCTCCACGTAGGCATCCAGGCGCCCGCAGGAGACATAAGCCAGCTCCAAGGCGGCGGAACCAAGTATTCGAAGTTTTTTAACCCTTCTCACAAGGCGATTCAAATGTGGCAGGCTCTGTTTCAGGTTTTCCTTGTCCTTGGAAAAACCCATGGCGATCATGGCATCCTGAAGCTTGGAACGCCTGCTTACCTGCACGGGACGACCGTTTAACTTTGTCCTTGTTCCCCGGGTGGCTGTCCACATCTCATTGGTGAAAGGATCATAAACCACGCCGACGATGGATTGCTCCTGGTATTGCAGGGCAATGGACACGGCCGCGTGGGGCATTCCGTAAAAATAATTCACGGTGCCATCAATGGGGTCCACCACCCAGCGGTAGTCTGCAGTGACATCCCCATTGATCCCCTCCTCTCCCAACAGTGGAAAGGATGGAAAATTCTGAATCAATCTTTGCCTGATGATTTCCTGGCATTGCAAATCCAATTCCAGCTTGATGTCATGAGCCTCGGACGAATGGACGGCTTTGGGTCGTGACAGGTTTATCAACATGATCCGGCCCGCGCCTTGGGCAGCAGCCACCGCGGCAGCAAGGGCAGTCCGTGGAATTATGGTTTTCATGAGGGTTCAGGGAATGACTTCGACACGGTCGGTTAAAAGACTGGTCTGGGAGGTTCTTTTCTCCGCCAAAAGCTTGTTTTCTGCCGCTTGGATGGCCTTGAGAAGATCGTCTGCCTCCAGAAGTCGCGGGGCTGTGATGTAACTGGCCCCGGCATCATAGAGGGCGGGAATATCGGAGAGCAACTCGGCATGGACGATGATCACGGCCTCGGGATTGATCTCACGTAATTGGCGGAGCATTTTATAGTTATTGGCGCCCTTGAGAATGGTGTTGGGCAGGGAACAAATGATGATTTCCGCATGAGTTACGCCGGCGTGGTGCAGCACATCACGCTGGGAAATATCCCCGTAGGTTGCATTCACGCCCATTTGGCGCAGGCGCTGGTAAACAACCGGGTTAAAATCCACCACCATGATTTCGGGCAGCAAGGCTGCTTTTTGACGTTGAATCTCCGCCAGCAAAGAGCTGGCCGTCCAAGAGAATCCGAGCAGGCAAATCCTGCGCCCGGGCTGGTCGGGACGCACAAAGAAAGCGGTGTGATCCAGGTCATGAAGCCCCAACCGATTGAGGCGAGGGGTGAAAAACCGGAGTATAAGGCTGTTTTCCAGGATCGCATAGGTGGATGCCACGGCGAGAACGGCAAATGCCAGTGCCGTCATTCCCATTGTTTGGTCCGAGACATCTCCGCTCTGGTGCCCCAGCGCCAGCAGCACAAGCGAGAGTTCGCTCAATTGACAAAGATTTACAGTGGCCAACAAGCTCACCCGGTAACCTTGCCCCAGAGAATGCAACAAGGGAAAAACCGTCACGAACCGGGTGAATATAAGGACCAGGCAAAACATCAGCATCCACACGATCCCCATCCATGTGGGCAAGGGAATGGCCATCCCCAAGGAGACAAAGAAAAGGGTGACAAAAAAATCGCGGAGACTTGTTACCCGTGCGACGATGTCCAGGGTATAGGGAAAAGTGGAAATCATGACTCCCGCCACCAGGGCGCCTATGGCGGAGGAAAGCTTAAGCCAGGATGCCAGTCCTGCCATGGCAAAGCACCACGCCAGGGCCCCCACCAACACCAACTCCGGAAGACGCGCTATGAGCTTGAAAATCGCCGGCAAAACCAGGCGACTGGCCAGAAAGGCCACGGAGAGCAACAGCAAAACCGAACCTACAGCCTCTAGCAGGGGCAGGAAAGCGGGGTTTTTGAGGTTGGGTTGCAAGGCCAAAAACAGGATGGTGGCAACATCTTGCAGAACCAGAACCCCCAAGGTGACCCTGCCTGCCAGCGTCTCCAGCTCGCGCTGGTCATAAAGCAATTTAACAATGATCACCGTGCTGCTCATCGCGGCAGCCACGGCCAGATACAAGGCGCCCAGGCCAGTATGGGCTGGTCCAAAAAAATAAAAAACCAGCCACCCTATCAACACACCGCCGGCAATCTGGGTGAAGGCCGTAAGCGTGATCACCCTCCCCGCACTCAACATTTTTTTCAAGTCAATTTCCAACCCCACCATGAATAGAAGCAACGCGAGACCTATCTCTGAAATGGTCTGAATGTCGTGAACATTGGTGATCCATCGAAACCCATGCGGACCGATGGCCAGCCCGGCCACCAAATAAGCCAGCAGCACCGGCAGGCGCGCCATATAGAAAAACACCGCCACCATCCACGCGGCGATGATGCAAAGGGCGATGTCAACAGCCAGGACATTGTCCATGCGCAAATTATACCCGGGTTTGATTCGGAATAAACCAGTAAATCCTGTTTACCTTAAAATCCTCGTCATCCCATGAAGCGGTCGTCAGCCATTTCCCGATCCGCGTGCAGCGAACCGACAGGGATAATGACGCCCTGGTTTTGACACACGAGGCTGCTTCAACCCCATGCAAGAGACCCTGCATGCGAGGCCGTGCCACGGGAAACGGCCACGCTTTCAAAGGCCGGCGGGCGGGACCGCGTCCATCAATTGACCCGCGCGGATGGAAGTGTGAGGGTTACAAGGCTGGGCAGATTTTCAAAATCTCCGCTTCGGATCACGCGGCAAAAGGGGGCCTTTTAATACGCGGAGCGCAATGGTAAAATACACTGTTTGATGGTCTTGAGAATGATCAAAACATCCAGACTCAGCGACCAATTTTCAATGTAGTAAATATCTGCCTGGACCCTGTTTCGCGCATCTTGTTCAGTTTTGATTTCGCCGCGAAAACCCCGGACCTGAGCCCAGCCTGTGATGCCCGGCAGCACAAATCTTCGGACGTTGTAATTATTCATGATTTTGATGAAGACATCGTCATGTTGCAGCATATGGGGACGGGGCCCCACCACACTCATATCGCCCAGTAGCACGTTGATGAACTGAGGAAACTCATCGATGCTCATTTTGCGCATCCACACCCCCAAGGGAAAAACCCGCTGGTCGTTCCGGCTTGCCTGGCGCGCTTCATTGTCATTGTTCACATGCATGGTCCTGAATTTATAAATCATGAAAGTCCGCCCCATGAGGCCGCTGCGCTTCTGGCGGTAAAGGACCGGGCCTGGGGATTGAATCCTCTGGCAGGACCACGCCAGCAACATCATCGGCGGCAAAACCAAAAGCACCACTGGAATTGAGATGGCCAGGTCCAGGCACCTCTTAATCAACCTGTTTACCGGGCTTTCCAATGGTTCCTCCCTCAGGCCAATCAACCGTAATCCATCATCTTCAAAAACCATGGTGCTATGGTTGAAATAGCTGTCCAAGTTGTCCACCGCCAGCAATCGAACAGCTAATTCCTCGCAGGCAACGGTGATTTTTCGCAATTGGTCAGACCCCAGGATTAAATCCGAAACGATCACGCAAGTGATTCCATGTTTTTTCAAAGTATGCTCGAAATCAGCCAATGAACCCAAGGCCGGGAGCTTGACGGGCGGATTGGCTGGGTTTTCTGTTGGGGGTTGGGCCTGATTGGAGGATGAGATCAGGCCCACCGTTTCATACCCAAGCAGGCGTTTGCGTTCCAGCCATGGAAGAATCCTGGCAGCCTGCATTGAATCGCCAATCACCGCAAGCCGCTCCTTTTGGTTTGCCCCAAAGACCATCTGGCTCAGCCAAATGGGAACGATGTAATTGGCAAACAGCAGGGTCAGGCCAAGCCAAGGGATATAGCTAAAAAGGAAGGTGCGCGAAATGAATGTGTCTTGAATGGCAAAAATCACCACGAATACAGCAAACAAACCCATGAACGCCTGCCGTCCTGAATTGTGCACCGCCTCGACAAACTCGCTATGGAGACCCTGCGCGCGGCGCCTGGTATCGAGCCGTGAAAAGATGCCTATGAGCAGGAATTCGTTGTAAAAACTGTATTTTTCCACCGCCTCCCAGGTTGAGTAAACCTGGGGTTCCCAGATGTAAAGCCACCCCCAGAAGCTGAGAGTGACCAGAGCCAGCAAACTAAATGCTGACAATCCCTTTATTCCGGAGGAACGATTGATCAGCATGCAACTGTTTCGGGATTGAGCATTTTTGTGGTTAAAGTAAGAGGTTCAAAAAGGATGCCAATGGATTCAACCCCCTTGCAGACTCATTTTTCGGGGGTTGGCTTGCTCGCGTTCCGTGGACCCCACCGTCGTGTTCATTTTAAATACCAGCCCCGCCGCTGGCATGCCAACGCACTTTTTGTCCTTTCCAACAGGCGGCTCTTGAATGACCACCGCGTTGCGGTCTCTCCAACGACCCGGACTCAAGCCAAATTGGCGGACAAAAACCTGGTTAAACTGGCTTAGGGATTTGAAACCGCTTTCCAAAGCCACGTCCAACACCTTGAGTTCGCTGTGAACCAGAAGCTCCACCGCCCTGGCAAGTCTTAACTCCGAACGTTTGTCATTGAAGGACATTCCAAACTGCCGTTGGAATAGACGACTCAGATGCCGTGACGTGCAGTGGGTGAGACGCGCAAGATCATTGAAATTCATCTCCAACAGTTCGCCGACAGGGGTCTGTTTCAAAAAGGTTTCAAGCCTTTGTGTCGCATCCGCAGTTGTTTCTGGAAAAACCTCCTTCTCACCTCCGGGTTGGCATATTTCCATCGCCAGCCGCACCATCTCCAACCGCTGCATGATTCCAGCCGGACCTGCCACTACGGTTTCCATCCGGCAAGCCATGGGACTGCCGGGTGGATAAATGCGCGGCAAGGATTCAATTTTGCGCAAGTGCGCCTCAAGAGCCTTTTGCTCTTTTATCGTCATCAAATCATTCAACCTTGCGGGTATCACCTCAAAATACTGGATGGCAACCTCGCCAAGCTGGCTCGCCCGGATTTGCCCAAACGGGACTGAACCCGCCACCAGCAATGTTCCTGTCGGCAGTTCCTGGTTGGACTTGGATCTTAAATAATATCCAGCACCACTAGCCACCCAAATTAATGCCAACCCGCTGAACCGCGGCTGCCAATCCCCCATGGGCGTCATGGAATGATTCCTCACCACAAGGTGAGATTCATAAGCTGCATGGCTTTTATTCATGAATAGACTTTTTACAAACCGTCCAATCAGCCAATTTTAATTGGCAAAAAAATCCATGTTTTTTTGTTTTCACTGACTTGAACCAAGCAATCCGTATTCCGCAAGCGCCAGAAATCCATGTTTAGCCAGGCAAACACCGCATGAGTGGGAGTGAACGACAATGGTAAAGCGCACACAATTCACCCAAGACCACCGCCCAGTCATAGTCAAGGTTTCTTCACGCGAAGCCTTCTGCACCGATCCAGCCCAAACCCCATTCACACTTTTGCCAGAAAATGGACAATCGGCGTGACAAGACAATGGCGGATGTGCAAATGTTGCGCAACTGTTTTATAAACCCCATAAAGGCCATACCATTCGATTCAACTCCTTATTCGAATGACATGACTTTTATACGAAAGCCAGTCTTAAATCAACGAGAGGGCCCACGGGAGTTGATTTGGGATTAAGCCGGGACCTGCAAGGGCATTTCCTTTAGGATTCGGTAGAGCGTGAACCAAGAAGATTGAATACAGAAAACATGCCACTTAAGAGGGTTCACAAAAAAAGTCTCCCGCGCTTCCTTGTTCCCCGGTCAAGGATGCTCATAAGACCCATTGCCCTACCGCCCCTCTACTTTTTATTTAAGAAACCGCTGAAATGAAATCGGCAAACAGTTCGACAACGTTATCGGTACGATAAATAAACCGTTTTGGATGATATGGCCTGTTTATGGATCGCTGGAGGTACACCTCCTGCAAATCCTTAGGGGCCAGATGCCAATGGAACCGGGCAATCAGCCAAAATACCATGGCGCACCTTGCCGATGCTGGCTTTGAAGCGTTATCGCCAGCTTTTCGGAAGTACAAAAACCTGAAAATCGGCCTGATAATCCCAAAACAGCAAATACTGGAGTGCTTTTTGACATATCAAATCGCATTGAATTCAGAAAAAGAGAAAAAATAACGTTAAACCGTTTTAAATAGAGCAAAATTTAATAAAAAGAAGTGGAAAAATTCTATTTTGAGACCTCATTTAGACCGCAACCATCCTATCCATTTTTACCCTCAAAAAGTTCCTTGCCCGCTGAAGGGAGGGTTTCCCGCTCTAGCCCTGCCAAAATTCAATTTTTGAGTGTCATTTTAATTTCTTGTCCATCGAATCAAAACCGCAGCCTTAAGTCAGGCTATCATAATCCAAGACACGTATTCCAATAATGAGACACTTCATCTCTAAAAGCCGCCAAACCGACCCAACTCCGAACAAACTCGATGGAGACCAAGGAATCAGGCGTTTTTCTGCATTTCAGGATCAATTCCGAAATGGAATCCGCCGTCATCTTCGTAACCTTCAGGTATGCTGTTTGTTATCGAATTTTTGAGGGAGCCAACCCACTTGATCGGGGCAACTGCCAAAACAGCAATCTGACTCAGAGCCGGAGCCTTTCCCAAAACGGTATGGATGATGTTAATTTTGTCAATCATAGCAAGAGTCATTTAGCATTGCCCATGCCAACTGGACCAATCTGTCGGGCTCATTCTTGCTTGAGTGGGCTGGTATTTCAATGTAAATAATTTTATTTTAAATAGTTAAAAATATTTAAAATCCATTAAAGAGCCCCACTAAATGAACAAAGGTGTAGTATTCCCGCCTGAAGAAGGCGGTCCCGCAAGACCGGATGGGTAACACGGATACCTTGCGTCATTTTGCATATCGAGTCGTTATGCATCCTGGCACAGCGGCGATGCGGATTAGGACGGTTGCCAGAACCAGAAGAATTACACATCAAATTCTGCTCAAGAACCAAAAATTTCCAATTTTATAGACCCCTTGGGTTTCAAAGCAGCTTGATTTAGCCTGGCAATGGATAAGCCATGGTAGTCGGTTAAACTCCTCCCAGGTAAGCAGCCCGGACCTGGGGATTGGAGCGTAGAGAGGAACTGTCACCATCCAAAATGACCCGGCCCGTTTCCAAGACATAACCGTGGTGGGCGATTTCGAGGGCGCGGTTGGCGTTTTGCTCCACGAGAAGGATGGCGAGCTGGCGTTCCTGGTTGATTTCTACAATTTTCTGGAAGATGGCTTGAACCAGCATGGGTGCAAGGCCCAGCGAGGGTTCATCCAGCATCAGGAGTTTGGGTCGGGACATCAAGGCCCGTCCCATGGCGAGCATTTGTTGTTCGCCGCCCGAGAGAGTGCCAGCCATTTGGGAGGCGCGCTCCTTGAGCCTGGGAAAAGTGGCGTAAACAAATTCCAACTCTTTGCGGATGGCGGAGGCATCACGAACCTGATAGGCGCCCATCAGCAGATTTTCCAAAACGGTGAGGGAACGAAAAATCATGCGCCCTTCAGGGACGTGAGCGAGGCCTTGGCGTACCAGGAGGTGGGGTGGCATGCCGCCAATGGGCTGGCCCTGGTAGAGGATGGTTCCCGCCATGGGCTTGATGAGACCGGAAAGAGCCTTGAGTGTGGTGGATTTGCCCGCACCATTACTGCCAATTAGCGTAACGATACGGCCTGCCGGCACCATCAGTGATAGCCCATGCAAAGCGATGATGGACCCGTAACCTGCCACCAGATTTTTGATTTCCAGCATGGATATCAGGCATTGAGGGTTGACGCGGGGGAAGGGTCTTCACCCAGGTAGGCGGCGATCACGGCGGGATTACGACGAATGGCAAGCGGTGAGCCTTCGGCTAATTTCACGCCATGATCCAGGACCACCAGGCGGTCGCATACATCCATGACCAATTGCATATCGTGTTCCAC
>DAIDJC010000113.1 GCA_027451565.1 Limisphaerales bacterium
GAGGCGAATTAGAATTAGGCGCGGACTCCAGCTGGAGCAGGCCCAAAGCATGTTGGTATTCCGCTTCAAACACAAATTCTGTCAGCGGTGAGTATTTGGCCGGATTGGGCTGGGGATTGGCTGGTTTCAGCATCAACAAGTCAATGACCTCGAAATCAAAACCGCCACTGCGAATATGAACTGAACCGTTGGTAGCAACAGTGAACAAGGTCTTGAACCCCCGATTAAATCGCCCCACTTCATCAGCGGTGCGCTCGTTTTCGGCCGCCAACCGCCAGATACGTTCCACGTCATGCCGAGGATGTCCGGAAATATCCGGCTCATTAAAGGCGCGGCCGGCATGACGGGCAACCACCTTGCGTTGGTCGGCGACAGAGGCTGCGACTATGGTGAATTCAAACCACGCGTCATCGGGTGGATTAAGTTTGCTGGCATAGGCGCTCTCAGCATTCTGCAAAAGTTCCCGAAGGATGTGGTGCTTCTCATAGCCAACCTTGGCAACCAATTCCTTAAGGAGCGTTTGTCGAATGGTTTCACGATGATTCTGGTAGCACTGAAATGGCGATCGTTTTTTTTCCGCCTCATAATCGCGCGTGACTGTGGAGTTGGTTTCAAAGATGGCGAGAACCCGCTTACATTGTTCTTCATCCGCCGGTGGGCGGAACCGATGAACAATAATCCGGTCAGCCTCGACAGCAAATGGAGCGTCATCCCGACGGGCGACTATATCTCCATCATAGCGCCATTTGAGATTCAGCTCATTTGGGCTACCAAGCAGACGGTGGCTGCCAGAACTGGACAGTTCCTGAAAGTCGGGCAAAGCTGTTAGCTCATCGTTGATTTGTTCGAGTTCCAATGGCGTGAGCGTTCCCTCGATGGTATCTACCGTGAGTTTGGTAGTTTGAATGCAAGCCTCCGCCAACGACCCGACAGCCGCCAAAGATGCTGGCAAATCTTCTCCATCCCATTTTGCTCTGGCCAGCAAAATGGCCTGCAAGCGACTCGTAGTGGTCGTTTGCAGAGTTGCTGAGTTGGGGACAATGAGATCGCGGAGTCGTCTGGTCTTTTGCGGGCCAAGTCCCAACTGCCAATCCCGCCGACGGGCTAAACTGGTGGCCGCGCTTAGATCTTGGAGCCCGGTTGTCGCCGCCGGGGTCAGAACTGCCGCTTGCCACTGGTAGAATTTTTCGAGCAGCTCGCGTACGAGACGATCCTGTTGGGCGTTGACATCTGTCTGGCTCAGAAAGTCACAGGCGAAATGCTCCAGTAGTCCGAGGTTCGTAACCCGTTTGTAGGCCGAATCTGTCAGCCAAGGTGGCGCAACTATAGACTCAGGCAAAAGGCACAGCGCCGCTCGAAGATTCTCAGCAACCAATTGGCTAATCACCTTTTTGCCGCCGAGTCCGGCCTCCGCCATCTGGGCCGTGAGCAGACGACGCACGGCGGTTTTTTCAGCTTCGTGGACTATATGTTTCCAGCCATCGTCCAAGGGACGGCGAGAAGATTCAAAGGCGGCATTAAATACAATAGCAAAGGCATCCTGTTGCGAGTTTTCTGCCAGAGATTGCGCGAGAATCCCGGGAAGTTTTTCTTTGAGCAGCGTCTTGACCGATTGTTCCCATGAATCCCAAAGATCCCAATCTTTAAGTTTTCCAGTGATTTCCTTGCGTTTGATATCGGTCCAAGGGCGATCCCATTCCTTAAGCAAGCCGCCGAAACAATCGATCTTTGAATCATCATCAAGCCAGAGGTTCGAAATCGGCAACCAGTCTCCGTTTGTGTCGGGCACACGAATACACGTCAGGGCAGACGGCTTGGCCGTTGCTGGACAGCGGCTTCGCGGCGTGTTCCAAAACTGCTCGCCGAAAGCTTGCCATTGTTCGTCCGATGCAAGTCGAGTTGCCAATTCGGACCAAGCCGGATTGAATTCGGGTTTAGAGAGCTTTTTGAATTGGTCGGATAGACTTTTACCTCCCATGGGGACCATGGCCCACGAGACGTCTCGCGACCAGCTTTCGATGGTTTTAATCGTCTGGTGCCAATCGGATGTGAGTTCAGCCCCACTTGGCTGTTCGCAAAGCTCTGTTAGAGGAATTGTAACTCCTGAGGCGCTTTGGCATTGAATCGCACTTAAAAAGTCTATCACCACATTTGGCGACCGGTGAAACATGAGGTTGTGGCAGCTCAAAAAAGCCGTGGTCGCAGTGCGGTGACGTTCGTCGTCCTGGACAAAATCCGCGAGGACAGCCTGACACAGTTGTGCAACGTCCTGTGCGGACACTTCGGTCACTGGAAAAAGATCATCGGTTTTGAAGGCAGTCAGTTGCTGCCGGTTCTCCCCAGCAGGTTGCCACTGGAGAATCTTTTGCCAAGCAGCGGACACCTCCCTCCGGTCAACCAAATAAATGCCCTTGGTGGATTCGGCTGAAACGAAGCCACCGTAGAGACTTCTGACCAGCTTTTTCCGCTCCCGCTCCTTAGATAGGCACGACCAGATTTGCCAGGCCCAAGTCTCATTTTGATTGGGTTTTCTAGCTGCGAGCGATTCAAAGCGCCAATCTGGGTGCCATTTATCTGTGTGGTGTTCTAGCCAAGCGGCCACCCCTGCAACGGCTCGTTCGATCTGATGTTGCACCTTGACTGCCTCATCCGGATTCCAATCGTCACGGGCGAGATTTGTGGGGAGATCAATATGGAGGTGTAGCCGAAACGGCCATGTTTTAGTAACGGCATTCAAGGGGAAGAAGGCATAAGCCGCACCATCCTTAATAGTTGTGCCATGCTCATCCTCCTCCTGACCGACCTTTAGTCGGAACTCGCTGTCGGCATGCAAGGCGACTTGCCAAGAATCGTCTGCGGACTTCAGCAGCCAGAAACGGGAGTTGGAAGGACGTTCGCCCTCAGACTCCGTCGTGAGCTCAACTTTGACGGCGGTGACCAAGCCGGGAAGGCTGTTGTTGGCATCGTGTCGTTTTTCTTTCATCCGCAACACATAGCGACCAAGCTGAACCAAACGCACTTTGGGAAGAAACAAGGGGCAGAGTTCGTAAACTTCGTGCGCCTGCCCGGAGATGCGGCTTTGAACCTCAGTTAGTTTGTCCGGGCGGATGCGGAAACAGAAAAGCGTGCCGCGCTCGCTGCGAATCAGCTTGGTTTTCTCTGCCAAATCCGGGGGCAATTCAGACGAAAACTCGGGCGTGCAATAGCCTAGCCAATTCTGGTTGCGAAGATTCGGGGCAAGTTTTGACTCACCTACGGCTTGAAGCCGACCAATCAGATGCTCCAAGCGATTGTTGTCATAGCGCGACAGGTCGTCGCCTTCGCGGCAAATGGGAAGGCGAAAGCCAAATTGACCAGACTCATCCCAGCTATGCACAAAAACCGCAGAGGCGATGCGATAACAAGATTTGAAACCGATGCCAAAGCGGCCAATCGTCCGCTCATTCAACTCGACGATCCCGCCGGCGGCATGGACAAAAAAGCGGGAGAGACCAAGAAGGTTGAGCGGGGTTACCTTGCGGCCATTGTTACTTACGAAAAGCCATTCGCCGTCCAAGACTATGCGAACCTGAGCGCCCTTGTCCCCATCCGGATCTTCGACGTGGGCGTCGTTTGCATTCTGAGCCAACTCGGCGAGATAGTTGGCCGCGAGCGCCCCGCGTCCGATCAGAAGGTTGCGAACCTGAAGGAGCGCCAAGCGAGCTGGGCTGTTGAGTTGCAGCAACCAGTCGAGATAGATGGCATCACAGCGTTGCTCAGGCGTGAGGCGACCAAGTGCCTTGGCCAATTCGGTCCAATCTTCCAGATGGTCCTCGGTCAGCCAGTCGGCATGATCGGGATGAATCGCAGCTTCAATCGCTTTGCGGTAAAAAATTGGCATAATTTAGGACCTCGTTTCTTTGCAGGCCGGAAAGGTGGAGCAGCCCCAGAATTGGTTGCCGGCGTTGCTGCCCCGCTTGGCAAGGCGCTGAACCATAGGCTTGCCGCAGAGGGGACAGGTGATTGCATCACGGGCCAATTCTTTCGGCAGGGCGCCGGAAGGGACAGGCGAGTCGGTGGCAGCGCCACTGGCCAATGTGCTACCTTTGACGGATTGCATGAGGGCGAGGAGTTGCGGGCCGGCAATCAGGCGGA
The DNA here is from genome assembly GCA_027451565.1 of Limisphaerales bacterium. Taxonomy (GTDB): domain Bacteria; phylum Verrucomicrobiota; class Verrucomicrobiia; order Limisphaerales; family UBA11358; genus UBA11358. Next base: position 4,135 of record DAIDJC010000113.1, read on the forward strand.
TGGGTTTGCCGGCGGCGAACTCCTGCGCGTCGCGGGTGAATTTGCCGGTGGTGACGATGATGGCTTCGTCGGCCTGCTCAGCGGTCATTAGACCGAACATTTCGCGGATGACGGGCGCGCCGATCGAAAAAACCTTCCATTGCTTGCATTGGACCAGGACCTTGCGGTCGGCCTGTCTTAAAACAATATCCACGCCGCCGTCCGCGCCCCGACCGAGCGAATAATCCACGGCATAGCCCTCACGGCGGAACATCTCCGCGATCTGGTATTCAAAATCTTTCCAACCCGTTTCCCGCAATTTTTCCAGACTGGATTGCTCGTCCACCAGGCGGGAGCGTTTTTTGGCGAACAGAAAAGAGCCGACGGCGATCAGGGCGAAAAACAGCAAGGGCAACGGAGCCAACGGCGAAACACCTTTTGCGATCATCTGGCGGGCGTTGGCATCACCAGCCCAAACCGGAAACCCCCAACGGAGGGTCGCAAAGGAAATCACCCCCAGCGCGGCGCTGATCCACCACGGCGCTTTGAGCAACAATTCGAAGTTGGATTCGCGGTGGCGGGGCATACTACTTTTGGTCTTTCCCGGTTACCCCACGAATAATTTCCGTCACCTGATTCATTTGCGGCAACTCCTGATCCGATTTTAGATAACCGCTCGGCTGGGGTGCGAAGATGGCCTGCGTGGACTGGATGAGAACGGCATTTTTCGTGCCCTCGTCCCTTGTTCCATTCACGAATACTTGGAATGTCGTCAGTGCCGTTTGTCGGTGGCGGTTCACAATCAGGTTGTGCATCATCGCCGAAAAATTGCGGATGCAGAAAATGAGTGCGGTGGACAGCAGGGTGACAGCAACGAGCCGGGGCACGAGATGTTCCGTCAGTAAAAGCGGATCTTTGACGTCGGGCAATTGCAGCACCCGCACATAGAGGTAGAGGCCAATCCCGGAGGCGAGACCCAAGGCCATCCATAGCACACCAATTTTCGAATAATTATCCGCCAGTTTTTTGAAATGCACCGCTTGGTTGGTCACGCCCGCGTTCTTGGCCATTTGTTCCACCTCGGCCACCAACGATTTCATTCGCTCTTGATCCGCCTTCATAGCCGACTGTTGTTCGGTCAGTCTTTTCCTAAATTCTTCCTTGGCGGCATTCGCCTCCGCCAGAGACATAGCCATCACTTCCTTGTAACGGTCGGCACCGCTGTCCAGGCTCTCGGCATAACAGAGATGCGGGGTTATGTAATTGTATATTTCCGCCCATCTTTGCGAAAAACTGCTGATGTAACTTGAATGCTCGCCACTGGGATTGCCGCTACGAATGGGAACAAAATTCTTTATTTGAGTAATGATGCCCTGTATCTCATTCAATTTTCTCTGGCAGCTTTGAATTACTGGAATTGGAATTCCTTTCCAAGCGCAGACTGAAATGCGTTTCGTCATGGATTGAAAAGCCAGAACATTATCTTGCAAAGACTCAAAATTAGCCTCTTTGCCTAAATTCCGGCGCAGAATGTTTTCGGGATCCATGTTGGCGTATTGAGACGCCGTCTGACGCAACTGTTCTGCCGCCTTTTCGAGTTCAGTCATTTCCGCCATAAATGAGTGTCTATTAATTCGTGTTCAATCTCTCTTGATTCTAAAAATTATCATTTGATGGCCAACCTTTGCCGGAGATGAAGCGGTCATAGACCCCGTCCAGAACTTTTTGTGCCGGTTCGGTAATATCTGTTGCCTGCTCGGCTTGCATCAACACCTCTGGCACACTTTCTTCATATTTCTTTTTAAACCGAATTATCGGCCCGTGAATTTTGTAAACCCGGTATGGCAGGGAAAATTTGCCTTCCTTCAAATAGCTGTCAAAACCGGATTTTTCATCACGCTTCATTTTTATGTGTTTGACCTTGATGCGCAAGGGTAAATGAAAATGACGATGACTGAATGTTGTGTGAAGGAAAAATCATCCGTCATCGCTGGAAGCGGGAGCGCCGGGATTCTGATTTTCATCGTTGGATTGAAATTGGACTTCAGGGTATGACAAATGTCGGTTTTGCGCGGAAAAAGTGGGAAATGAGGCTCCGAGGAAAACAATTCTCCCCGGAGCCGGCTTCATTCCCCGGTGCTTTATTCCCGCATGAAACGGCTGCGGCGGTGTTTCGCCGATGCCATGTTTTCGGGTTCTGGTTTGGTTGGCTCGAGTTTGAAGATGGCCATGTGGATGACATGGTCATGGGCCGCCAGTGCGTTTCCCGCCAGCCCGTCGGCGCGAAGCCTGTGATCCCAGCCAAAGCCGGTTGATGGGAATCGCTCTTCGGCAGCCGCCGAGGCGTCGGCCAGAAATTTCATACCGGTGTCGCGTGCGCGGTCCAAATCCGCAGTTTCACCCGGTTTCTCCATGAGAGCTTCCAGGATGTAACTGCGCACAAATTTATCGTGCAGCCGGGCATAGGCTTCGGGCCGCGAAATCAGGTCAAGGCCGGCGACTTGGCCGTTGTGCAGCACAAGCAAACCCTGCTGGCCGGAGTCACAAGGGAATTTGGCGAGACATTCCTTGAGTTTTTGGTCGTAGGCGCTGAAAACGTCGTTCATGGCCGAAGTGGGTGACTCCATGCAGGCCTTGAACTGCAATTTGTGGATTTCATCCCAGACCTGGCTCTGGTCGGAGAGATAGGACGAATGGTTTTTGAGGGAGTCGGAGACCGAACTGGATTTTTGGGCGCGGGATTTGACCGCCATGATTTCCGCAGAGGGCGTGAAGTGCCCGGAGTTGTAGGACCAGCGGCCTTGTTCCACGCATGAGACGGGTATTTTGACTTCGGATTTGGGCATGATCAGGATGCTGGTGTTGAGCACACGGTTTTGCTTGGCCCCGAGCAGTTCCTCGCCATCCACCAGCAGCACGGCATTGTCGCCTTTGTTGATAACGAACAATTCGGGGACGGAGCCGTGTGTGGACACTTCTGAGACGGTGAGGGTGCCGGAGCCGGTGGCTTCGCCGAGGGTGATAAAAGGCATGACACCATTCTGTGCCGCCTGCAGGGGGAACAGGATGAGGTTGTGATGTGTCTGGGGCCGACCCAACCGGACGCTGTCGAGGTATTTTTTGATTTGGTTTTCCATAATTTTGCTCGCTTCACTGGCTGTTTGCGCCGCCCCTCCGGGCGGCAGTTTTCCCAAGCCGCCATTTAAGCATGGCGGATGTGACAAATGCTGGCACTGGGGTAAAAAATTTAAGGTTGCGGCCAGGAATAACCGGGGGAATGCGGATGGGGAGCAATGGAGGGGGCACAGACCAGGCGTGGAGGGGTGCGATAAGCCTGATATTGCCTTGCAGGGCAGCGGCTTGGGTTCGTTGCACCCAGGAAATGAAATTTAACCCGAAAAGCAGAATTCAAAGGGCCAATCTGCCCCAATCCACCGGGTGCAAACACTATGAGCCTGTGTGAAAATTGGGAAGGGTGCTGCGGCCGGGGATTTTGGCCCTGGGCCTCGTTTTGGCTCAGTCACAGGGTTTGTGAAACCTGCGCCTTCGGCCAAAGCCCCGCCCAAGTCCAAAAATCCTGGTCGCCTGACGTCACCGCTTTCAGGCCAATTCCCTAAAGGCCCTGATGCGCGGTTTGCGGGGCGGACCCGGCCGGGGTTTTGGCGATTTCCACGGCGAAGGCGTAGTCCGCGCCAAACATGTTTGAGCGGAAAATGATGTATTTCTGGTCCGGGGAGAACATGGGGTTGGGTTCCAGCCGGTAGTTTTGGTTGGACATGTCCACGAGTTTTTCCGATTCCAAATAGCCGCCCCGGATCAGGTTTTTGCCCAGGGTGTCCCTGTCCGGCAGCAGGACCGGACGGAGCAGATAAATCCAGGGCGAATGGTTGTCGCCGTCGCCGCAATACATGGTTTCGTCCGGCGAGGAGTTGTCATGGATGGAGGATTCGTCCGGGCCGTACTGGAGCCAGGTTCTTTGACCGGTGTCCACATTGTAACTGGCAATAAAGGAGACCCGGCCTCCGCGCGGAAAGTGGAGCTGGTAGAAGACGGTTTTGCCATCGGCACCCCACCATTCGTGGCCGGCCATCTCGTTTTCCATGATTCGCTGGTGGACCAATTGATTGCCTGAGCCATCGGTGCGAATGATCCAGATGCGGTTGACCAGTTGCCAGGACCCCTCATGCGCATACAGCAAAAGCGTGGGGTCGGTTGGGGAAAACTGCAGGTGATCCAGCCAGTCGGTGCTGTGCTGGATGAGCGGCTTGACCGCTCCAGTCTTGAGATCAACGGTGAAGAGGGTGGTGGGCAATCCCGCCTTTAGGCGGCGCGCCATCATCTGGCTCTTGTCGAGGGGTTCGCCGATGTTGTATTCGGAAATTCTGCCGCGTTTGCGGGTGCCATCGTAGGTGCCGCCCAGGTTTGTGTCGCCTTCAATAAAAGTGCCCGCCCCCAGGGTCTCATCCGCATTGATGGCGTTGAGGGAGGCCCGGCGCGGAAGTGTGCAGATCATGCGATCCAGCCCCGTGTCCAGGTTCACGCACCAGAGTGTGGAATAAAACCGTCTGGAGGTCGGACGGGTATAATAGAGGGTGGCGGAATGACGGGCCACCATCACGGGGCGCACATCTCCTTTCACCACGCGCCTGCTTTTGAGGGTGGCAAGGTTCAAAACTGAAATCCCATCAGGCGTGGTGTAGGCCATTTCCCTGCCATCCGGGGTGAAAGGGTTGATGTTGAAATAGAAGCTGTCCGACCCCGGCTCTTGTGTGAGGCGTATGATGCGGTGTCCGGTCTGGGGATCCACCCAACTGGCCGGGGGCTGGGCGGAAGCATGAATGCGAAGGCCCGTGCCGCCCGCATGCAATTCCGTAAACGGACTGCTGAGCAGCAGCGATATCAGCGATATCAGCGATATCAGGCTGGAAAACAGGATTATTTTTCCGGTTACGATCTTCATGAAGCATGCAGGTCCAGGGGACTTTTTGAAAATGGGGAGGGGTGTTGCGGCTGGGGATTTTGAGCTTGGGCAAGGCGGAGCCGCCGGCGCATGCCCGTAGCGTGCCTGGCGATCTGCTAAAGCGCGGTCCCCGCGTAAAAGACCGGCTGGCCGGAGGGTTATCGCGCCAGGGACGGTGTGGCGGCGGTATCCGCCGGTCGAAGATGTATGGCGGTTATTCTCCCTTGCCGCGTCTTGGCGTGCGGCACCTGGGGCGTTCACAGCATCCTTCCGAATTTTCAGGCAGGCTCCATGGTTCATGTGTGTAGCAAGGTGCCAAGACGCAGGGCAGGGGACAATGGTTTCATTTGTTTTTGTCCCGACTTTTTTATGCCCGGCCCGGCGTTTCGGGACGGGGGTCCCTTGCCAGGGTCAGCAGCGACAGGGGTGCGACGTGCGAGCAAAGGCTGTTTTTACTCGTGTGTGTGATTCCAGAAGTGGAACAAACTGTCTGCAAACGTGTATTGATAGGCCACATAGCATTGAAAGCCAATGGGGCCGTCAATGGATTGGCCCGCGGAAATGAGCAGGTGATTCTGGTCATTCAAATCAATGACAGCCCCGAGGTTAAATGCCGTTCCGACATTGGGGAAGTCTGTCTGGTATTCTGTCTGGTGATAAATCTCCGCGCCCACCGCCAGGTTGGATAACACCTGTGAGTTATCCGGTGTAACTTGCAGAGCTTGCTCGTAGGCTGCAATGGCCTTCTTATATTTGCCCTGCCACTCATAAAACGCGCCAAGAGCGTTAAATCCAGTCCAGTCATCTGGCCGCAT
>DAIDJC010000114.1 GCA_027451565.1 Limisphaerales bacterium
TGGATTTTGAAAACCAGTTCAGTTAAACATTAACCAAGAACTCCGCTTTTCCTGTCCACGTTTTCGAAGAAAGATCACTGGCAATGCCATCTGCAACCTCGTCATCGCTATCCACATTCATCGTGGTCAGTTCCACTCCCTCGACAGGCTGCGCTGACCCCAGGTTGCGCACCGTGCCAAACACGCGAGCCCCATGGGCGGCAAGCAGCACGGCAATTTCCCGGCCAATCCCCGAGTTGACGCCGGTGATGAGAACATTTTTATCGCTTATTTGTTTTTTCATATGGTTTTGTTTATGTCTTATTTGTTTTTAACCGCCCGCTTCCTGACTTTTCCTTGTGAAGGCTCAATACAGCGCCTTCCGCCATATAGTGTATATGCACTTTTTTATGCACTTGTTGCAACCACTCAATTCTCTGTTTTGACTTTTTATTTTTATCCTACTTCCTGATCCTCTCAGCTGCCTTCTCCAATTGATCCAGCAATCTGGACCACTGCTCCTCGCCGAGTGTGTCCATGATCCTAGCCTGGGCAGTGCGCCAGGCTGGTGTGAATTCCTCGACATGCTTACGACCTTTCGCGGTGATGGAAATCTCAACCTGCACACCATGACCGCCTCCTTGGCTCTCAATCAATCCATCGCGCTCCAAAGGGCGCAGGTTGCGAACCAAGGTGGTGCGATCCATTCCCAGCCACTCACTCAATTCGGCCATGGACCACGATTCCCGGCGGCACAAGGCTTGCAGGATGGGCGTCTGGGTGGAACGGATGCCTCGATGCCGCAACTCGGCATCATACTCTTGCGTGATGATCCGCGCCACCCGGCGCAGGTTAAAGCAAATGCAATTCGTGAGCTGAGCCATATCTCGTTTGCCTTTCATTGTTGTGTATATACACTTTTAGGATTCAGTTGTCAACAGCTATTTTAAATATTTTTAAGTTAAAGAATATCCTGATCGCACCACGGGCCAACGGAAATCAAAAATTGGACCATTGGGTCCCCCTGCCCTTTCCATCCACCGATTGGCCTTTTGAATCACTTTTTTCGGGTTTAAGGCATCTGCGATTCAAAGAATGAAGCTTGTCAACGACTTGGGAAAGCGACTTTGGAAAGTCCGGCCAGGCAAATAAATCCTGACGTTTCCACCCCTTGACCCCCACTCTTTTTAAAACCACCCCTTTTTGTTGGCCACGTAGGTTTGCACAAAATCCTCATCTGATTTGGTGAGGTAAAGAATGCCTTCAATCAAGCCAATGATGCCCATGACCGGCGAGCCAATACCCAAACTCAGCAAACTGACCAGCAGCATGATCACTCCTTCCTTGGTATAACCCAGAATGAATTTATGGACGCCAAGCGCCCCCAGCAAAATTCCACATACGCCTGCTGCAATTTTTTTGTCTGCTCCTGGCACGGTTTGGCTCATGGGGTTCCTTTCTTGGGCTGTTGTAAACTTTGAAAGGGGCGGAGTCAATGGAATATTCATTGCTATTGATCCGCGCGTGAAAACTGGGGATGGGCACGCAAGGCGTCCAAGGTTGCTGCACTCAAGGGTTTCCTTGTGTAAACAGCGCTTCGCAGTGGTTCAGCGCTGTCCGACCTCATGGCACGCTCCAACCAGCGCGCATCCAGCAATTGCCCGGCCAGACCGGGAACGCTTGCTGCCACCGTGGTTTCCTCTTTTTCACCGGTGGCAGATCCAACTCCAACAAAAAAGCCGCCCAGCAACATGGCGGTTCGGCCCAGGGTGCTGCGGGTGAAATTGGCCAGGGAGCAAGGACGTTGCGGACTGATGCAGGCGTGAAGCGCCTCGAATGTGTCCACTGTCCACATGGCCGGGTTTCTCCGTGGTGAATGGGGGTCAAAAAAGGTGGCATGGGGAGCGGGGACTCCAGATGTTGCTTGGGACCCAGAACGATGGGAAGCCAGGAACGACGGAAAATCGCCTGGGTGCCATTCCCAGCGCACTTTTAAATTCATGACCTGCAAATCCGCCAGGCCAAGCCGGCAAAAAGTGGAGATGGCACCTTCAAAACCAAGCGGATACTGCAGAGCATCGGCATGTGCCAAGGCAAACTCAAGAGCCTTTAGTGTATGATCAAAGCTGCAAATGCGGAGTGTTTTGCCCGGATACGCATTTTGACCCAGCAATCGGATGGCCGTGAGGGCATTCGCGCCTCCACCCAGGCCCACATCCCAAATGACAAACTCCTCCTGGGCTTGGTTAAGACGTTCAATCAGCCGCAGTTGTCGCACATATAAGGATTCCGCCTCAGCCACAGGACCAATCCCGGGGTGGAAGGTTTCATCGTCCTCGCGTGACCGCATACTCCAGGCGCCATTGGCCAGGTGCACCAATTCATAGGCATCGTTGTAAGTCACAAAAAGTGAGTGATCCCGCCCTGAAAGAGCGCACCACAGGCACGATTTGGCCCATAGGCCAAAGGGTGCAGCACCATGGCAGCCTCATCTCGGAGAACTGCTGGCGGACCCTTGCAAATTGAAGGCGCTGCCTCGAAACCGACAAAGCCAACCGGCCCAGCCACAGGCACCGGTCCAACACGGCAAAAAACTTCAACCGGGGCAAGCGTTCGTGCAAATAGCGAGCGTAAAAGCCGCGAAATCAAAGGCTCTTCATCGCCTCATCCAAGGCGGCAATCAACTGGGCCATCGTTGCTTCTGTTTCGTCACCCATGTTGGACAGACGGAAGGTGGTGCCTTTGATTTTTCCGTAGCCGCCATCAATGAGAAAGCCGCGCTCCTTGACCAGTTTTTGCAACTTAGCGGCATCCACAGTCCTGCCGCCGGGTTTGGCCCCGTTATTGACGCAGGTGAGCGTGACAGACTCAAAACCCTTTTCGGGAAAGAGAGTGAACCCATGCCGGGCCGCCCAGTCATGAACCATCTTGTTGGTTTTTCTATGACGGGCATACCGCGCCTCCAGGCCCTCGGCAAAAAATTCATCCAGCTTGGAGCCAAGGGCATAAATGTGGGGAATGGCTGGGGTGCTGGGCGTCATGTTTTCCCGCGCATTTTTCTCGAACTCAACGAAATCGAAATAATATCCCCGGTCCTTGGCGGTGGCGGCCTTCGCCAATGCGGCGGGTGAAGCCACAAAGACAGCCAGACCCGGCGGCAAGGCAAAAGCCTTCTGGGTGCCAGCCAGCAGGACATCAATGCCCAATGCATCAAATCCCAATGGAACCGCCGTCATGGAACTCACCGCATCCACAATGAACATCACATCCGGGTATTTCTTTTTGAGCGCTGCAATGTCCGCCAGGGGACTCATGGTGCCGGTTGAGGTTTCATTGTGAATCAGGGTGATCGCATCAAATTCGCCGGTGGCCAGTTTTTGATCCACGGCCTCGGCACGAATGGGGGAGCCCCAATCCACTTGAAGGGCCTCGGCAGCCTTGCCGCATTTTTTGGACACGTCAAACCACTTGTCAGAAAATGCGCCGCACATGCAGTTGAGCACCTTTTTTTGTACCAGGTTGCGCACCGCACCCTCCATCACTCCCCAGGCGCTGGAGGTGGAGAGATAAACCAACTGGCGCGTGCCCAGAAGATTCTGAAGTTGAGGCTGAATCTTTCCATAGAGGTCCTTGAACCCCTGGCCGCGGTGGCCGATCATGGGTGAACAAAGAGCTTTGTAGGTTTTTTCGCTGACCTCCACTGGACCCGGGATATGTAATTTAACGTGTGGCATAAATAAGCTAGTGAAATTTTTCACAAGCTGGTCACGGAAGCAAGTTTTATCGAATGAAAAAATGCCTTCCGGGTTTGGTCCATCCAGCCCTGGCATATGCTCAAAACAGGGTTTCAGCCATGGCCAGGTCTGTGCCAGGCAGGAAATGGCCGGTTTTGACAGGGCTTTGCGCTTGTTTTGGCGGCCTGCTATGCTATCCAGACAGAATGAACAAGTCATTCCGTCTGGGCATTTTGGGGTCGGGTCGTGGATCCAATTTTGGCGCCATAGCGGCGGCCCTGGCCAATGGAAGCCTTTCCGCTGAGGCGGCGGTGGTGGTGAGCGACATTTCCGGGGCTGGCATCCTGCAACTGGCCCGCGGGCTTGGCATACGGCATGAATTTGTGGAGCCAGGCCCTTTTCGCACCAAATTGAGCGAGATTGCCGAGGCCCAATTCATACAAATCCTCCAGGAGGCCCGCGTGGACCTGGTCGTTTTAGCAGGATTCATGAGGGTCTTGAAAGGACCGTTTCTGAGAGCCTTTGAAGGGCGAATCGTAAATATTCATCCGTCACTTTTGCCATCCTTTCCAGGTCTTGAGGCGTGGAAACAAGCACTGGACCACGGAGTGAAGGTGACCGGTTGCACGGTTCATTTTGTGGATGCCGGGGTGGATTCCGGGGCGATCGTTGGCCAGCGTGCGGTGGAGGTCCTGGAACAAGACACAGCCGAGACCCTGCATCAACGCATTCAGGCTGCGGAACATGAATTGTACCCTGCCTGCCTGGCCAAACTAGCCACCCGGGGGTTTTCCGTCAAGGGCCGTCGGGTGGTCTGGTCCAACTGAATGCCGGTGCCAGTCCGAATGCTTGCACCCGGATCATGCCCGCCAAAGCGCCGCACCGGCTCAATTTCCCATTCAATTGAAAATTTCCATGATAATTTCGAAGCAACGCACCTCGTTTCATGCCACGAAACCAGCGCCTTTTCCATTTTTCAAACGGGCATCACGCAGGTTCCCAAGCTGACAACCCGTTTTGGCTTTAGTAAAGGATTGTCTTACATCCTCGTATCAGCCACCATGGGAATGATGCGGTCGTGACATTTCAAATACGACAAAAAAGAGACTGGTCCCAACCATGTCCCGGCCAAGCCAGGAATGGAACTGCGTTGACAAGCCCCGCGCCCGCGAAAACGCCCGGAGACTGGGGCAAAAAAAGACAAAAAATGAAGAAACTGAGATTTGGACTACCCAAAGGCAGCTTGCAGGAGGCTACCATCGAGAAGATGGCCAAGGCAGGATTCAATATTTCCGTGAGCAGCCGCTCCTATGTTCCCTACGTGGACGATGATGAATTGGAAATTCGGCTGATCAGGGCGCAGGAAATAAGCCGATATGTGGAACACGGCTACCTGGACTGCGGGATCACCGGCCACGACTGGATCATGGAAAACGGGTCCAAGGTTCATGAGGTGGGTGAATTTCTCTTCAGCAAAGTTTCCCGCCGACCGGCTCGCTGGGTGTTATGTGTCCCGGAAAATTCACCCATCAAATCCGTCAAAGATCTCCAGGGAAAGCGCGTTGCCACCGAGGTGGTCAACCTCACCAAACGGTACCTAAAAAAACACGGCGTTTCTGCCGAGGTGGAATTCTCATGGGGCGCCACCGAAGTGAAAGCCCACGAACTGGTGGATGCAATCGTGGAAGTCACCGAGACCGGCTCCTCTTTGCGGGCCAACAAACTGCGAATCGTGGACGAGCTCCTGGTCTCCACCCCACGATTGATTGCCAATTCTTCCGCCTGGAAGGAACCCTGGAAGAGGCGCAAGATTGAAACCATGGCCATGCTTTTAAAAGGCGCCATGGAAGCCGAATCCAAGGTGGGCTTGAAAATGAACATCGCGGAAAAAAACCTGGCCAAATTGCTAGTGGAATTACCCGCGCTCCGCAACCCAACTATTTCAAACCTAAGCCTCAAAGGCTGGGTGGCTGTTGAAACCATCATTGACGAACCCATCGTGCGGGAATTGATCCCTCAACTCAAGGCAGCCGGGGCGGAAGGCATCATCGAGTATCCATTAAACAAGGTGGTTTATTGAATCCTGGCGCACGGGATGAAGCCATTCCCCTGCCCGGGGACCGTTTATCCCCGACGATGACTATACTTGGCTGCCCATGACAAGCCGCTTTAACCCATGGAACCGGACCAAGTCAAAACCTCCAACCCCGGGGCTGCATTCGAGAGAACCGTGAACTGATTTATCCAATGGAAAAATCCCAACCATCGCCCTCTTCAAGCCCGCCGACCCAGGCATTGCAGCAGGCACTGAGAACATTGGAGGAAGTGGTGGAAAACCGGGCCATGCTGGCGCAGTTGAGCGTGGAGGAAAGAAGTCGGTTTCTCAAGGCGGCCGGGGAGGTATATTGTCCGGAACTCGACGGCCGTCGCCGCCTGGTCAAGGCCAAGATTCGACAGCGTAAAGCGGAAAAGATTCAGCGGGACGAAAAACAATTGAACACCACGGGCATCCGCCAAATGCGCCGCGAGAAGGTTTTTTTGACTCCCAATGTTTATGCGCCCCGGGACAAGGCCCTGCTGGAAAAGCCGCCCGCATGCGGAGAAGAGCCCCCAAAAGTTGAAGAGGCCCGGAATTGTTATGTTTGTAAAAAGGATTATTCCGTTCTGCATCATTTTTACGACCAGCTATGCCCTGAATGTGCGGATTTTAACTTTCTCAAACGCACGGAAACGGCGGATTTAAGGGGTAAAGCAGCCCTGCTCACGGGAGGCAGGGTGAAGATAGGTTACCAGGCTGGCATCAAGCTGCTGCGTGCCGGCGCCTCATTGATCGTGGCCACGCGGTTTCCGCGTGACGCAGCCATGCGTTACAGCCAGGAGCCTGACTTCGCCACCTGGGGTGGCCGGCTGGAAATTTACGGCCTGGATTTGCGGCACACACCCAGTGTGGAGGCTTTTTGCCGGCATCTGCTCCAATCCCGGTCCCGCCTGGATTTCATCATCAACAATGCCTGTCAGACCGTCCGCCGTCCGCCGGATTTCTATCAACACATGATGGAGCGGGAAACCGGGCCGTTGCAAAATTTGCCATCCGCCGTCCAACTCCTCTTGGGCGGATACGAGGGTCTGCGGCGATACCAGATGCTGCCGGAGGCCGGAACCTCCCCTGCCCTGCCCCTGCTTGCAGACAAAAATACCAACAACGCGGGAATGATTCATTCGGCCATTTTATCCCAAATCCCCTTGCTGGAGGAGGATCGGGGCGGGCGCAACAGCCTTTTCCCCGAGGGCCAACTGGACCAGGACCTCCAGCAGGTGGATTTGCGAAACCACAATTCCTGGAGAATGTTGCTGGAAGATGTGCCCACCGTGGAATTGCTGGAGGTGCAATTGGTCAACGCCATAGCCCCATTCATCCTGAATGCCCGGCTGAAACCCCTCATGCTGCGCACTCCCGGACGGGAAAAACACATCGTGAACGTCTCGGCCGTGGAGGGACAGTTCTACCGGAAATTTAAAACCACCCGCCATCCCCACACAAACATGGCCAAGGCAGCCTTGAATATGATGACCCGCACCTCCGCAGCCGGTTATCAGGCCGATGGCATCCACATGAACGCCGTGGATACCGGCTGGGTCACCGACGAGGACCCTGCTGAAATCGCACGCCGCAAACAGGATCAACACCGGTTTCATCCCCCGCTCGATATCGTGGATGGCGCCGCGCGCATCGTGGATCCCATCATTGCCGGCTTCAACACAGGCATCCATCCTTGGGGCAAATTCCTCAAGGATTATAGGGAAACCGACTGGTAAATTTGGAAAATCGGAACATGGGGGTGGTTATGATCACCCCAATTCCGGGATGGTTTTTCAATTTGCCAATGAAATAGCCCATTTTAACCATGGCTCCGTCCCCAGGGCCTGTTCAAATCATTTCGGGAACGAGAGGCGCACTGGTCAAACGGCCTCACGGCTGGACTGAAATGTCACGGAAACATGCCGTGCTTGTGGAATGATGAATTTTTTCACCTGCACACGCACGCTGTCCACCAAGAGATGTTCTTGCAGAAGTAACGACGCAATATCCGCAGCGAGGGTTTCAATGAGTTTCCATTGGCGGCCGGTGCCCAACCCAATCAACCGCTGGGACACGCCAAAATAATCCACGGTCCGGGACAGGTCATCGGTGCGGGCGGCTTGCGCATAATCCAACTCAAGCTCCACTGTCAAAAGGAGTCGCTGGGGCTGGGCGCGCTCCGAATCGGGCACGCCAACCCGATAATAAACCTCCAGGTCAGTGATGGTGATGGTGGACATGGTGTATCAATCGCTAGCGATGCTTTAGTGCAATTTTTCGGGATAAACGGCTTGCTACCTTGTCCGGCACCACCCGCATGCCTTCGGACAAAACGGCTTCCAAAAGAATTCTTGTGGGGGTGTTCAGGGGTAGTTCCATGGCTTCCAGGGGTTCAACCCAGCGAAATTCGTAACCTTCATCGTTCAGAACCACCTTCGGTTTCGGCGACCGGCTCAAGCAGGTGTAATTGAGAAGAATGAAATGGGCATCGTGGTAAAATTCAGGCGATCGAATGCAATCCTGAACCAGCACGAGGCGGATCCGACTTATGAGCAGGCCTGTTTCCTCGAGCAATTCGCGCTTTAAGGCATCAAGGGAAGATTCCCCCCACTTGATTTTTCCGCCGGGGATGCCCCACAAATTGGACCATTTATGGGTGCGAATCATCAAGACACGTCCCTGGTGATCGTAGATCAGTCCGCCCACGGTGGACAACGGTTGCGGTTCAATTTGGCAGGTCTGGCAGGCCGCCCGCCATTCCCAATGGTTTTGAACCAAACGCTTTTGCAATTCACCCAGGTGCTGGACCACCAATTCCGGGCGCTCCCGTCGCAATTGATCCAGCGTGTTATACCCGGTGAGAACCGCGCATGAATGAATTTTGCCATGGCGCGCCGCGGCAATATCATGCTCCATATCCCCCACAAAAAGGGTCTCATCCGGCTGCAAGCGATTTCGCAAAATCAAATCGCGAATCTTTTTTGTCTTGTCGGACACCCCCACATAGGCCTTCTCAAAATAAGCATTCAAACCACCCGCCTCGCTTTGCCGTCGGTAATGTCTGGGATGAATGCTGCTGAGCAAAAACAGCCGGATTCCTTGCTTCCGGCAGGTTTCCAAAAAGGCAACGGCATGCGGCAATACCAAAACGGCATCATGGGCTTTTTCAATGGCGGCATGAAACCATTTCTCAAGTCGCGCACGCGGAACCCCCGGGGTGTGAACCCGGTAAAAATTCATGAACGGCAGGGAAAACTCCGAACGAAAATGATCAAGCGCCATGGGGGGCTTCCCCACCTGGCGCAACACCTCGTTGGTCGCCTCCCACACTGCTGGCAGGTCATCCACCAGTGTGCCGGACCAGTCAAAGATAATATTGCGGATCACTGCATGGAGTCTATGGATTGAGTGAGCCTCAGGCAAATCAAAGCCGGAAAAACATGACCGAATGACCATTCCCTGTCGAAACCCGGCCTTTACCCCTGGCATGAGCGCTCAGGCTACCGTACGCTGTTGACCAGCGGTTCCAACCCCTCAATTCTTACCTCCAAACGGTCGCCCGGGCGTATGGGTCCGACCCCGGAAGGCGTTCCGGTCAAAATCACATCCCCAGGAAACAGGGTCAGGTTTTGTGAAATGAACCGGACCAGTTCCGCAGGCCCGAAAAGCATTTGTCCCGTGCTGGAATCCTGCATCAATTTTCCATTCTGATACAACTGCAGCCTGAGGGATTCGGCATTCAAACCCGTCACCACATAAGGACCCAGCGGAGTAAAAGTATCGAAGGATTTGCAACGGCCCCAT
>DAIDJC010000115.1 GCA_027451565.1 Limisphaerales bacterium
AGCTCGACGCCACCCCTCCCCGGCCCTCCCCATCAATGGAATTGATGGAGAGGGAGAAAGAGACGGTGGGTTCAATAGGGTTTTAAACCATTTCGAAGGTCGAAGGCTAATCGCCATTTCAAGCGCACACAACAGCCCTGCGCCTCTGGTTTCCTCGCCCCGCCAGCGGAGCGCGGGGAGAGGATTAAGGAGAGGGGGGATCGCAAACAGCCAGCGCGATAAATGAGCAGTCTCATTTTCCGAAAGCTCAGCGCCACCCCTCCCCGGTCCCCGCCACCCATGGAGGTTGATGGGGAGGAAGAGCGGAGCAGTTGGTTTGTGGAGGTTTAAAAAAATTCAAACTCGGAGGCTGAGAGTGACTCTCTCAAAAGCTGAGACGGTCTCCTGCTTTGGCTGCCGGCATTTTAACACTTTCTTAACACATTCGCCCCGTGTCTTAACTAAACCTCCAACCTGCAAAATGCCAGATTGAGGCGATGAAGAGTCTCGACTGGATACAACTTGCATTTTATTTCGGCGCCCTGCTGGCGTTCACACCGCTCCTCGGCGGATGGATGGCGCGGATCTATGCTGGAGAAAAGCATTTCCTGCAACGCCCGCTTGGTTGGCTTGAGAATGTGGTGTATCGCTATGCCGGATGCGATCCCAGACAGGAAATGGACTGGTGGCATTACTGCAAGGCATTGCTTTGGTTCAACGGCATCGGCTTTGCCATCGTTTTGGGGCTGCAAATGCTGCAAAGCAAACTGCCGTTCAATCCTCAAAGCATGCCAAACCTCTCCTGGTCGCTTGCCCTGAACACCGCAGTCAGCTTTGTCACAAATACCGACTGGCAAAATTATTCCGGCGAGGCGGCAATGAGTTACCTCACGCAAATGCTCGGGCTGACGGTGCAGAACTTTCTGAGCGCTGCCACAGGAATGGGGGTTCTGATGGCAATGGCCCGCGGTTTGTCATGCAAGTCCGGCCATACGGTCGGAAATTTCTGGGCGGACACCGTTCGCTCCACCCTATACATTCTTCTTCCATTATCCCTCGTCCTATCCGTGGTGTTGGTGGCCCAGGGCGTTGTCCAGACGTTTACCCCCTATGCGGTTGCAATTTCCCCGGAAGGTCATTCGCAGCAAATCCCCCTGGGTCCTGCAGCTTCACAAATCGCAATCGCACAGCTTGGCACAAACGGCGGTGGGTTTTTCGGCGTCAACTCAGCCCATCCATTTGAAAACCCCACCCCGCTGACAAACTTCCTTGAAATGCTCTCCATTCTGCTGCTGCCTTCAGCCCTGGTAAACACCTATGGGCGGCTGGTGGGTTCAACACGTCAGGGTTGGGCTGTTTTGGCGGCAATGTATTTGTTGTTTATCGCAGGACTCGCGCTGGCGTTGTGGGCGGAATATCAGCCCAATCCGCTCATGCCGGGATTGGCCAACATGGAGGGCAAAGAAACCCGCATAGGCATTACCGATTCCGTGCTATGGGCAACAGCCACCACGGATGCCTCCAATGGTTCTGTAAATTGCATGCACGACAGCCTTTCCCCGCTCGCAGGCATGGTGGCCATGGGCAACATGATGCTAGGCGAAGTCGTGTTCGGCGGGGTCGGTTCTGGACTCTATGGAATGTTGATGTATGTCCTGCTGGCCGTGTTCATGGCTGGCCTGATGGTTGGACGCTCCCCGGAATACCTGGGTAAACGGGTGGAAAAAGCCGAGGTCATCTGCGCCATGGCCGCCACCTTGGTGCCCTTTGCGGTTTTGCTCATTTTGGCCGCAACCGCGGTCACAACCAGCGCGGGTTTGTCCGGCTTGAATAATGCCGGGCCACATGGCTTGAGTGAAATTCTTTACGCCTATGCCTCAATGTCAAACAACAACGGCAGCGCTTTTGCCGGATTGAATGGGAACAACACTTTTTACAACCTTACCGGGGCCTTCGCCATGATGGTCGGGCGCTTTGCCGTCATCATCCCGGCACTTGCCATTGCAGGAAGCATGGCACCCAAGCGAATCGCCCCTCCCTCCTCCGGAACTTTCCCAACTGATGGCCTGCTTTTTGTCCTAATGCTGGCCGGGGTCGTCATCATCATCAGCGGCCTGACCCATTTCCCGGCGCTCACTCTCGGCCCAATCATCGAACATTTGCTCATGCAACAGGGACGAATGTTTTGACAAAAGACAAAGAGGATGACATGCCCATGAAAACTTCCAATTCACTATTCGACCCCACGCTGGTTCGTCCCGCGCTGATCCATTCATTCAAAAAGCTCAACCCGGTTGGCCTATGGGAAAATCCCGTCATGCTGGTCACGGCGATTGGAGCCGCGCTTTGTTCCATTGTTTTTGTTCAGGACCTCTTCACCGGCCATTTCAGGGGTTTCAACTTGCAGATCACTCTCTGGCTCTGGTTCACGGTTCTTTTTTCGAATTTTGCCGAGGCGCTCGCAGAGGGACGAGGCAAAGCCCAGGCTGAAAGCCTGAAGAAGTTCCGCACCCAGACAACCGCACGACGGCTGCGGGACGGACGGGAGGAAAGCATTCCAGCACCGTCTCTGCAAAGGGGTGATATTGTGGTATGTGAGACCGGGGACATCATTCCGGCCGATGGCGAGGTCATTCAAGGCATCGCCACCGTGGATGAGGCGGCGATAACCGGTGAATCTGCACCCGTGATTCGTGAGAGCGGCGGCGACAGAAGTGCCGTTACTGGCGGAACACGTGTTATCAGCGACCGAATTGTCATCCGAATCACCAGCGAAGCCGGGAACACCTTCCTGGACCGAATGATAGCCATGGTTGAAGGCGCGAGGCGACAGAAAACACCCAACGAGATAGCCCTGAGCATCTTGCTGGTTGGAATGACAGCGGTATTTGTGCTTGCCGTATTCACCCTTCCGGCATTTGCCCGTTACAGTGAAAACGCTTCCGGGCATCCCGGATCATCGGACCTCCGGCTGACGGTTTTGATTTCCCTGCTGGTATGTCTGATTCCCACAACAATCGGCGGCCTGTTAAGCGCCATAGGTATCAGCGGAATTGACCGGTTAATCCGGCGCAACGTGTTGGCGACCAGCGGGCGGGCCGTTGAGGCCGCCGGGGACATAGACATTTTGCTTCTGGACAAAACCGGAACCATCACGCTTGGGAACCGAATGGCAACAGATTTCCTTCCTGCACCTGGAGTCGCGGCGGAAAGGCTGGCCGATGCCGCTCAACTGGCGTCACTAGCCGATGAAACACCGGAGGGCCGCAGCATTACGGTGCTGGCCAAGGAGAAATTTAAACTGCGGGGCCGGGAGTTTTCGCCATTACAGGCGCAATTTGTTCCATTCACCGCGCAAACCCGAATGAGTGGTGTGGATATTGCCGCAAACGGCGGCCAACCGGCACGCTCAATCCGCAAGGGCGCCGCAGAATCCATCAAGCTGCATGTGAAACTTATGGGCATGCCATATCCAGAATCCGTGGACCAACTCGTGGAAAACGTGGCGCGCCTGGGAGGGACTCCGCTGGTGGTGGCCGATGGCGGTGAAGTTCTTGGAGTCATTCAACTCAAGGACGTGGTCAAGGGCGGCATCAAGGAACGCCTCGCACAACTTCGCAAGATGGGCATACGCACGGTGATGATTACCGGGGACAACCCCCTCACTGCCGCCGCCATTGCCACCGAGTCTGGTGTGGATGATTTCATGGCACAAGCAACACCTGAGGACAAGCTGGGGAGAATCCGGGAGGAGCAGGCCAAAGGCCGCCTTGTTGCCATGGCCGGCGACGGCACGAATGACGCCCCCGCGCTGGCCCAGGCCGATGTGGGCGTGGCCATGAACACCGGCACCCAAGCCGCGCGCGAGGCCGGCAACATGGTGGACCTGGACTCGAACCCGACCAAACTGATTGAAATTGTGGAAATTGGAAAACAACTTTTAATGACGCGTGGCGCGCTGACCACCTTTAGCATTGCCAATGATGTGGCAAAATATTTTGCCATTTTGCCAGCCATGTTCCTGGGCCTTTATTCAATTGATGAAAAACCCGGCCCCCTAGCCGCTTTGAACATCATGCACCTTGGATCGCCTCAGAGCGCCATCCTAAGCGCGGTGGCTTTTAATGCACTCATCATCATTGCCCTGATTCCATTGGCTCTGCGCGGTGTAAAGTACCGGCCTCTCGGCGCCGCCAAAATCCTTCAGCGCAATTTGTTCCTTTACGGCCTGGGCGGCATCATTGTGCCCTTTGCCGGCATTAAATTGCTGGATGTCATCATCAACATCCTGCACCTCGCCTGATTTATATGAAAACCTTCCTGCCTGCTGTCCGAATCCTCCTGGCCCTCACCTTCCTGACCGGGATCGTTTATCCCCTGCTCATCACTGGCATCGCCCGTGAACTGTTTCCACGCCAGGCGGGAGGCAGCCTCCTTGCATCGCATGGACGGATTGTTGGCTCTGCGCTGCTCGCAGA
Source organism: Limisphaerales bacterium (assembly GCA_027451565.1). GTDB lineage: Bacteria > Verrucomicrobiota > Verrucomicrobiia > Limisphaerales > UBA11358 > UBA11358. Next base: position 4,458 of record DAIDJC010000115.1, read on the forward strand.
GAAGTTCAGCTCAAACAAATATTTCTGGCCGCGCCCATCCGCAGGAGACGATGGAACCAATTATGTCGCTGTCCCATCGAGCGCCAGCAATTTTGGCCCAACCAGCTCGAATCTGGTTGCCACGGCGCAGTCACGCCTGACCGCCTTCAAAATGGCAAACGGATTGGAGTCCAACGCGCCGGTCCCGGCGGAGATGGTGTTGGCCAGCGGAAGCGGCCTGGACCCGGACATCAGCCCGGAAGCTGCGCGATTGCAAATCAATCGAGTGGCGGCGGCTCGAAATTTCTCGCAGGAGCAAACACAAGTGCTTTCGAACCTTGTTAATCGCGAAATTGAACCGCCCCAATTCGGATTCCTCGGCGAACCACGTGTCAATGTTTTGTTGCTGAATCTGGCGTTGGATTCAATAAAATGAATTTGTGAACGAAGGCGAGCGACCCAATCCAGACGCATTACTCGCGTCCATCCAGGGGGAAACCGCCCGCTCCAAACGCGGACGCCTCAAAGTGTTTCTTGGAATGTGTCCCGGGGTTGGCAAAACCTTTGCAATGCTCCAGGCAGCCCAGCATGAATTCAAAGGCGGGCGCGATATCGTCATTGGCCATGTTGAAACACATGGCCGCAAAGAGACGGAGGTTTTGACCAACGGGCTTCCACTCATTCCCCAAAAGGTCACCCATCATCGCGGCGTCGCGCTCCGGGAAATGGATTTGGACGCCGTGCTTTCCCGCCGCCCCCAACTCGCGCTGGTGGATGAACTCGCCCACACAAACGCCCCCGGTTCACGTCATCCCAAACGCTGGCAGGACGTAAACGAGCTACTTGATGCCGGGATAAACGTTTTCACCACGTTGAATGTCCAGCACATCGAAAGCAGGGCTGAAACAGTGCGCCAAATCACTGGCGTGGAAATCCGAGAAACCATTCCTGACAGCCTGCTGGACATGGCTGAACTCGAGCTGGTGGACCTGCCGCCGGCTGAACTCATTGACCGTTTGAACCAAGGAAAAGTTTACCTGCCTGAACGCGCCGGCAGCGCCAAGCAGAATTTCTTTCGGGAATCCAATCTTACGGCGCTGCGCGAACTCTCACTTCGGCTCGTGGCGGATCACGTCGGCTTGGAAACCCAGATTTTTCACGGCAAACAGACGGACGCAGGCGCATGGAAAACTGGTCATCGCCTGATGGTGGCGGTCAGCGCCAGTCCGCTTTCCGAATCCCTCATCCGATGTGCCCGCCGGATGGCAGATAGTTTAAAGTGTCCGTGGCTGGCGGTTCATGTGGAGGTCTCCCGTCCGCTTGATGAACGTTCCCAGTCCAGGCTTGAAAAAAACCTTGCGCTGGCCCGGACCCTCGGGGCCGAGGTGATTGACACGACGGATGACAATCTCTCCTGCGGACTGTTGCGGACCGCAAGGCAAAACAACGTTTCGCAAATCATCATTGGCAAACCGGTTGCAGGCAGCCTTTGGGAATGGTTCCGTGCCGGGAAATTGCTGCGCCGGCTCGCGCGCGATAGCGGTGACATTGATTTGCTGGTGGTGCGGGCGGAAAAGGGCGGCGCCTCGCCAGGGGTCGGCTTTTTGCGTTTGCGGCCATTCGCCGACTGGCAGCAATACATCATCGCGACCGGCGTGCTTGCCGCTGTTGGCGTGCTGAATTTGGGGATCGCAGCCCTCACCGGGCCGCGCGTGCCCGGATTGGTATTCCTTTTCACCGTCGTATTGCTTGCGCTTTTTCTTGGGCGCGGCCCGATGCTGTTTGCCGGGTCGGTAAGCGCGCTGGCATGGAACTATTTTTTCCTGCCACCACGCTTTACGCTCATCATCAACAGCACTGAGGATGGGGTCATGTTCGGCCTTTACTTTGTTGTCGCCATTATTCTGGGTCAATTGGTCGCCCGAATACGGTCCCAGGAGCTTGCCGAGCGCCAGCGCGAGGAGCGTGTGACGGCGTTGTACCAGTTGACCCGGGAATTGGCCCAGGCAGGAACTCGTGACGAGGTCGTATGGCAGCTCTTGGCCCAGGTGGGCCGTGTCTTTCAGGCAAAAACCGCCGTCCTTGTGCCGGTTAAAAAATCCCTGATGGCGCATCCTGACAGCTCTCTCGTGCTGACGGAGAATGAATTGCAGGTTGCAGACTGGGTGTTCCTCAACCGGCAGGCAGCAGGCAAATTCACGGACAACCTGCCTGGCGCCGAGGCCTTGCATCTTCCCCTCATGACCGAGCGTGCGGTGGTCGGCATCCTTTCTGTCAAACTGCCGGAAAAATCCTTGTCCCTGGCCCGGCGTGATTTATTGGAAGCATACGCCCGGCAGGCCGCATTGGTCTTGGACCAGGTCGCGTTGCGAGCCGCCGGGGAGCAAGGCAAACTCATTGCCGAATCCGAACGCCTGAGCAAAGCGTTGTTGAACTCCATTTCGCACGAGTTGCGCACACCGCTGGCAGCCATCACCAGCGCGGCGAGCGCCCTTGCCGAGGCAAAGGATGAAGACCACTGCTTCAGCCAAAAGATGGCGGCGGAAATCCAGGAGGCCGCTGCGCGCCTGAACCGGCTTGTGGGCAACCTGCTGGACGTGAACCGGCTGGAATCTGGCCATGTGCGTCCAAAACTGGACTGGTGCGATGCACGCGATTTGGTGCAAACCACCGTGCGTTCACTGGAACGCGAATTAGCAGGACGCAAACTTCAAATGGACATCGAGGAAAAAATCCCGCTGACAAGGCTGGATTTCACATTCATGCAACAAGCCTTGTCAAACATGCTGCTTAACGCGGTCGTCCACACACCCCCTGGAACACCCATTCTTGTCAGGGCATGGCAGGAAGCGGGCTGGCTGATGTTGAGTGTGGCGGATCGCGGACCGGGGCTGCCCCCCAATTTGTTGCCTTACATTTTTGATAAGTTTTTTCGCGCGCCGGACGCCCCCGCTGGTGGCAGCGGCCTGGGTTTGGCCATTGTCAAAGGCTTTGTTGAAGCCCATGGAGGCAGGGTTTCCGCCGCAAACCGTCCAAATGGAGGCGCAGTCTTTACCATCCAGATTCCACAACGTGATCCGCCACCCTCCTGATCTTTTATGAACGACCCTTCAAGCAAAACACCGGCAAAGGTTCTGGTCATTGACGATGAGCCGCAAATCCGCCGGCTTTTGCGTGTGACTCTCGAAGCCAACGGCTATTCGGTCCACGACGCATCAAACGGCAAGGATGGCGTTGTTCAAGCGGCTCAAACACGTCCCGAGGTCATCCTGCTTGATCTTGGCCTGCCGGATTGGGATGGCGTGGAGGTGCTTAAGCGGATTCGGGAGTGGAGCCGCGTGCCGATCATCATTTTGAGCGTTCGTGACCGCGAGAATGACAAGATAGTGGCTCTGGATGCAGGCGCGGATGATTTTGTTACAAAACCGTTCAGCAGCGGCGAATTGCTTGCGCGGTTGCGCACGGCGTTGCGCCGGAGCCAGCCACAGGCCGCGAGCGCGGTTTTCCGCAGGGGCAAAATAGAGGTCAACCTGGCGGCACGCATCGTCCGCAGGAATGGTGCGGAAGTAAAATTGACTCCCACGGAATACGCATTGCTTCGCCTGCTGGTTGTCCACGCGGGCAAAGTTCTGACCCATCGCCAACTTTTGACAGAAGTCTGGGGTCCAAACGCGGTGGAGCAAACCCATTATCTGCGCGTCCACATTGCGCACCTGCGCGAGAAACTGGAGGAATCGGTTGCGCAGCCAAAATGGATCATCACCGAGCCGGGCATTGGGTACCGCATGCTTGAAGAGTGAATTTTGCCAGCGGGACAGCCAACCGCGGATTGAGAGCCGCAACTTCCACCGGGCCAAATCCGGGCCTTCTCCGGCTCGATTCCCGCCATGATTTTTCCATGGAATTCGCTTTTTGTTTTGTGGACGCAAACGGCTTGTGCGAATACGCTGTCGGCATGGGACTCATCCGCATATTGGTGGATGGCTATTCGCTGTTGCACCATTGGCCAGAACTGGCTGAGGGTGCCAAGCGGCATTCCGAGGCGGCACGAGATGCCTTGGTGGAAATCCTGACCCGCTACAGCGACGCCTCCGGGACACCGGTTACGGTGTTTTTTGACGGAAACTCGCCGAGACGCGGCAAACCCGCGGCCACGAACCCCGGCACCGTGGAGGTTTTGTTTTCCCACCAGGGCCAGACCGCTGATGATCTGATTGAACGCGCAGCACACCTCTACCAGTCTTATGGGGAGGTGCTGGTCGTGACGGATGACCGCGCCGAGGGCCGGGTTGCCGATGGATTCGGAGCTCATGTGGTTGGCAGCGCGATTTTTATAAACATGATGGGTGAAGCTCTGGAAAATCTGGCCGAAAAACTCAAACAACACAATGAAACGGAAAAAAGGCGGTTTGTCCGCCCGATTTAAATTCATCAATTCATGCACTCACGCATAATTCATGGAAAATTCATGGGGCTGGCTGCAGCGCTGGCCTGGTTGCTGGCAATCCCTTCAGGCAAGGCAGAATACACCTCCACGGCGGACCAGCCAGGCCGCTGGCTTTTGATTTTTGACACTTCCATTGCCATGGAGAGGTGCCTGCCAGCCACCACCACCGAACTGCAAAACCTGTTCTTTGGAAACATGAATGGGGAGTTGAGCGCAGGCGATAGCATTGGCGTCTGGACGTTTGACCAGAAACTCACCATGGGAAAATTTCCCCTGGTGGAGTGGCAGCCCCAGCAGGCCTATGAAACAACCTCCAGCCTGGTGACTTTTCTGGATTATGGCCGCTATTATGGCAAAACACACTTCGCCTCGATCACCCCTGCACTGCGTGAGGTCATCGCCCAATCCCAGCGCCTGACCATCCTCCTTTTCTGCGACGGCCGCGACAAACTGAACCTCACCCCTTACGATGACGGAATCAACCATGCCTTTAATGCTGTTCAATCCAAGCGCCAGAAAGACAAGGTTCCCTTTGTGGTCGTCATTCGCACGCAAAACGGCCATTTTGTCGGCGCCACGGTGAACCTGCCGCCGGGGAAAATTGATTTGCCGGTTTTCCCCCCCCTGCCTGCGCCGGCCACACCCAAGGCAGCAACTCCGGTTGCCGG
>DAIDJC010000116.1 GCA_027451565.1 Limisphaerales bacterium
AATTATGAAAAAAACATTGCTCCTCTCCATCGTGGCATTCCTGTCCCTGAACGTCCTCGCCGCCGGGACTTCGCTCTCTCCCGCCGATGAAAAATGGCTGGGCGTGATTGAAAAAATGGTCTCCAACGGCCACAATGAAATCTCCACCCCCAATGCCGCCAGGGCGGAACTCCTTCGCGATTGGGCCAGGAAAAACGGCTACACCATTCAAGAAACCAAGTGTGTCGCCACCATCCGCATCAAGCTGTCCAAGGACATCGCCAAAAATTAACGCAGCCCGCCTGCCGCAATTCTTTCTGGAAACAAACAGGCACGCGGTTCTGAGCCGAACCTCACCGTTCCTCGATCCGCAGCCTGATGTTGCCAGGCCCGCTTGGGTGGCCATGAAACGGTTGCTTCCCCGCGTGTCTTGGGTTCCGGTCCAGTTCTGATTCTCCATGGAAGCCCCACCAGGCTTCATGGCTGCGCTCCCAAGGCCACGGCAAACGAAGGCAGGCCGCCTTTTGCAGTGTGCAATGGCGTATGGCACGGCTTGAGGCAAGTGCAAACCCCTGGAGGGGTTCATCCCTGCTTGGAGCCAGACTGCACCGCTTGCGCGATGGAATCCACGCTTGCAAGAACCACGCGCGCCACCTCGGGATCGGCTATTTTGAGACCAAAATTCTTCTCCAAAGCCACCACCAACTGCAAGGCATCCACCGAGTCCAATCCAATGCCACCAGAACCGAAGAGCGGCTGGGCATCGCCAATTTCCTCTGGCTTTATTTGCAACATCAAGTCTTCCACCAGGATTTGCTTGATTCGGGGTTTAAGAAGGGATGAATCGAGGTCAGTCATGCGCAAATATTTCTCGTAAACTGCAATTTTTTGTTTTTAGGCGGCCAAGCCTGCTGAGTTGAATGGTTTGGATCAAGCCTAAAGCGCGGTTATTGGCCGGGTTCGCCGCAGTGCCGCGCTGCAAACCGCGCGCCAATGGCCTGCTGGTTCGTTCCCAGGATTTCCACCAAGGCCGATGCACAATCTCCCCGGCCCAGCGCCAGGCACGCCGCCACGCATTGCCATGCGGCGGAGGCAACAAACGCCTCGCCAAAAATGGGTTTAACCGCTTTCCTGGAATTAGGGTAGCGTTTGGACAGCACGGTTTGGGATTCTCCGGCATAGATTACCTCGTCCAGCGCCACTGCCCCCCATTGGCCAGCCATTTTTAGGGCCGCTGTTTCCCGGTTTTGACCGGTCAAATAAGACCAGGAATCAGTGATATTTCGGAGACAAATCGCCGAGGGAATGTCTTTTTTAAGAAGCAATGCCCCTGCCCCTCCCGCATAAACTGTCCTGCGATTAAAAAGGCGCACGGCGTCCGCCACTATCCAATCCATTTCCTCCGTCCCAATCACCACACAGGCATCGGCCCGGCCCCATTCAAGCCAGTCCGCGGCCAATGCAACGCCCTGTAGAAACGTTCCCTCATCTCCAACCAGGGTGGCATTGGCCAGTTCCGATTGAAGATAGGCAGACAGGTGGCTCGCTGACGCATTGAAAACTGTTTCAGGAAAAATCAGGGGACTGGCTGTGCCAGGCTCATCCAGAACCTCCTGGTAAAAGCGGCGGGAATAGGACACGCCCCCTGCCATCATGCAGACAATGACGCCCAGCCGAAGGCGCCCCTCCATCACAGCCCTGCTTTCATCGCCCAGCGCTTCCAATGCCGCAGCCACCACGTGCTGGGTCATCCGGCTGGATCGGCGCAGCCGGGGATGCGCCAGAAAAGCCGGGCGCACCGCCGGGTCCGGTGCCATGCGCACCGTCAGGTCGGAGGTCCAACCGGGCCGGGCCAGTTTTTGAACGGGAAGCTGCATCCCGGCATCCAGGGCGTTCAAAAACGGCTTCAAACCCCAACCCGCCGGCGAGACCACACCGCAACCATGGATGAATATGCAACTCATGGCCAGCGTTGAAATATCAAGGAGGCATTGGCTCCGCCAAACCCAAACGAATTGGAAAGGGCAATCCGGCATGTTTGATCGGTGGGTTGGCGCACTAGATTAAATTGGCAAATCGGATCCGGCGCGCCCTCCGCCGTTTGAGGTGGAATCCATTGCCCCTGCAAAGCCATGAGACACACCACCGCCTCGACCGCTCCTGCCGCGCCGAGCAGGTGTCCTATGGCTGATTTGGTCGAGCTTACTGCCAGCCGCTTGACATGGCTGCCTGCCCATTGGTTGATGGCCATGGCCTCTGTGGCGTCATTTTGTTGGGTGGCTGTGCCGTGGGCATTCAAATAATCCACCTGGTCCGGCTTGATCCCTGCCCGGGCGCAAGCCAGGGTCATTGCCGATTGGGCTGCTCGACCTTCTGGATGAGGCTGGGTGAGGTGATGGCTGTCGTTCACGGCGCCGTAACCAATTATTTCACCCAGGATCACTGCGCCTCGCTGCTCTGCGGATTCCAGGGTTTCCATGGCGAGAAGCGCCGCGCCTTCCCCCAATGTCAAACCGCTTCGGCCCGCCAGAAAAGGCTGGCAAGGTTGACTGGACAAGGCCTGCAAGGAATCAAATCCCGCAAAAGTAAGCTGGCAAAGCGCGTCATAACCGCCGGCCAAAACCCTGGGAAACCGGCCCTGACGAATCCAATCCCAGGCCTGCCCAATGGCGTTGGCTCCCGAGGCGCACGCGTTTGACACGGTGGTCAGCGGCCCTGTCAGGTTCAGGGCATTGCAGAGGTCCAGCCCCTGGCGCTGCACCTGGTACCCCACCACACGGGCCGCCTGCCCCCTCGGGCTTTTCGGGGCGGACAACGCCTGCTTTAAATAAGCCTCGCCCAAAACCATTTCACCGCTGGTCGTGCCCAGTGCCACCGGCGCGCTGGACCTCTCGCCCCAGCCGGATTGCATCCATGCCTCATGAGCGGCATGCAATAAAATCCGACCGGCCCTGTTCATCCGGGCCTCGCTTCGACGACTCAACCGCGTGGCAGGCAGACACGCCGGCATGGACACCTCCGCAGCTATCCGCGCCCTCTGCCGGGTGGTGTCAAAAAGTGTCACCTCGCGAAAGGCCCTCCGCCCCGATCGAAATCCCGCAGCATTGACTTGCCAGCCTAGGCCCAGGGACGTGATGATTCCCGCGCCCGTCACCACGACCCGATGCGGCTGACTCATGGAGGTAGAGGGGAACAACATGGCTTTTCAATCTTGCTTCGGGCTTGGCGATGGGTGGGGCTTGGCTTCCTCATGGCCCAACGTTGCGCGGCAATGAGCCATCAAACCGACCGGTGACGCTTCCAGGCCCGCACTATCCAGGGCGTTCAAAATTTTTTCCTCGGTCATGATGAATCGGTCCCGTTGGTAAATGACGTAGTCAGGCCGAAAAAGATCCGGCGTCAGGTTCATGGTCACCAGGTTGGCCCCAGCCCGCAAACCCGATTGGTAGCCATCCGAATCCATGAGGTTTAAAGCGCTCACCGCTGGAATAATCCAATCAGGCCGCATCAGGCGCAGAACTGCCATGGCATTCAGCGTCCATGCAGCCGGGCTGGACGAAGCCGCGGCACAAGGTGTGTCTGCGCCCGGAATAAACGGACTCACGCTGCATCCTCGAAGTGGAAGCGAACCGGCAAGCTTCAAATTATCCAACAAATCGGACCTTTGCTGGCCGGGTAGCCCGGCTATGAAACCGGAACTGACCATCCATCCATGGCTGGCCAGCCAGCGGATATGATCAAGCCTTTCACTCAGCGTCCCCGGCGCCTCCAGCCTGGCATAGAGGTCTGGATCGCTCATCTCGAACTTCATGATGTAAAAGCCAGCCCCGGCGTTTTTTAATTCCTCATAGAGAGAATGCGAAAGCGTTCCCAAACACACGCTGATTCCCAGGGTTGTTTCCCTGCACAGGGTCCGGATCAAAGGTATCACCACCTCCCGAACCACCACGGGATCCTCGCCAGCCTGGATGTTGATGTCCGTCACACAGTCCGGTCGTTGTTCCAGCAGCGTTTCCGCCAGCAAATCGTGGCTGATTCGAAACCGGGCCAACCCCGCATTGTCCCGCCTCATGCCGCAATAGGAGCAGTTCTCACGGCAATAGTTGGAAACCTCCACCACCCCCCGAACAAACACCCTCCTGCCATAATGGCGATCCCGGGCTTCCACAGCCCGCTCATGCAACATGGACTGCCTGTCCCCGGTCAGATCCAGGTCTGCCTGGGATGGATCATGTAAACCATTCGTAAACACTCGCGCATTTTAACAGACAACACCGCGGGCGCCAGCAAAGCCTTTGGCTGCCCGCCACGCCAAATGATCGTCCTCAATTCGTCTTCAAATGCAATTTGCCACCTCTGGTTATTTGATTTAGATTGGGATTATGATCTGGAAATATATGGCAGGATGGCAGGTTGCGCTCATTCTGGCTCTGGCCCTTCAGGGGGTCCAGGCTGAACCCACGGCCCTGGAGCTGATTCAAAAAGGCGATCAATACGTGGGCATTCAAAGCAGGGATAAAGTCGTACAAATCAGGTCGGAAAAATCCATAGGCAGCCTCACCCCAAACATTTGGTATGTGGTTTATTACGACCCCGATGCCACCTTCAAATCGGTCGAAGTCAAATTCAGGGCTGGAGAAAAACTGGATGTCAGCCATCCTTGGAGGATTTTGGAGATGGCAAATTCGGACCACACGCCCCTGGACCCAAAAAAGCTGGACGTGGATTCCAACAAAGCCATCCGCATTGCCACTTCACAACCCCTGTTGGAAAACCTGAAATTAACCGCCACCCAACTCTGGCTGGAACACGGCGACCTGGGGCCTCAATGGAAAGTAAAACTATGGGCGACCAAACTGCATCAACCCCAGGATGATGCCGATATCGGTGTCGTGGTCCTTTCCGCCACCGATGGCACGATCTTAAGCGCGGATTTGCATCCGGGCAGCGTGGATTAAGCCGGGCGCCACGTTTTATGTGCAGGCGAAATGAGTGCGCGGCGGTCATTCCCTGCTTTAATGAGGCACCGCGTATTTCGGAAGTTGTCCGGCAGGTTCGGCGCCATGTAAACTTGGTGATTGTGGTGGATGACGGATCCCGGGACGACACCGCAAATCTGGCAGCCCATGCCGGGGCCTCGGTTATTCGCCGCCCTTTCAATGGCGGCAAAGGAAGTGCGGCACGGCTGGGGTGGGACATGGCCCGCAAACTCGGTTTCCAATGGGTTTTATGCATGGATGGCGATGGCCAGCACGCGGCGGATGACATACCGGCTCTTTTCGAATGCGCGCGCCTTTCCAACGCGATGTTAGTGGTGGGCAACCGCATGGCCAAACCCGATGGAATGCCGGCCCTGCGGTTTTGGGTGAACCTTTGGATGTCTGCCGTCCTTTCGCGACTCGGCAGGCAGGTGTTTCCTGATTCACAATGCGGGTTTCGACTCGTTCACCTGCCTTCCCTGATTCAGGCCAGCCTGCGTTCCAGTCATTTTGAAGTGGAGTCTGAAATGTTGCTGGCATTTGCCCGGCTTGGTCTGCCCATTTCCTTTATCCCCATTCAAACCCTTTACAGCGGCTCCCCCAGCAAAATCAATCCGGTCGTGGATACTTGGCGATGGTTTCGCTGGCGCCTGGCTCAAATGGCTTTTTTCGGGCTTGAAGCATGATGCGGGTGCCATAATAAACCCATACTTGGGCATCTCGAAGCTCTGCCTGGGACGCTAATTTCAGCCATTCCTTCCTCCGAAAACCGCGTTTGACGGAGATCAACCCATCCGCTCGAAGGTTTTTATCCAAAAACAACAGCCGCATCGCCACGCTGAGAACGGCATAGAAGCCGGCGTTGCGATGCAAATCACTGATGAAAATGGCGTCCCGGCTCACCCGCCATGCCTCCTTCCAGTGCCGCACCACGTCCTCATCCTTCAGGTGGTGGGTCATCTGGGAGGCCACCACCAAATCGAAACTGTCCCTCTCAAAAGGCAGGTCCATGGCGGATCCCGTCACCTGGCGGCTGGTGTCTCCGGGGTCCTGCGGCATGGGATGCAAATCGAGGTTGGTAAACCGCCAGCGCCACCCGCGGCGGGCGGCCCAATCCGAAAGGGTGCGCCCAAGGCAGCCCGAGCCTGCGCCCACATCCAGAATTTCAAGGCTCGCGCATTTCTCTTCCCCAAGCCATTCTGGCAGCCGGCTGGTGAATGGGTGATCGAAACGAAACAAACGATTCACCCGGTCCAGCTCGCGATGGGCTGCCTGTCGCTCTCTGATTGACAGGTCCGGAGTGTCGAAATATTCCTCCTGCCTGGTTCGCTCACGGAAAAACATGATTTGAATTAAATTAAAAATGGACCCTTTACAAGCTCCGGGTGGGCGATGGCAGCGGCGCGCCTCATTTTTTGCGCGCAAAGCCATCCTGCTGGCCCTTTCCACCGTTTTATTTGGATATGTCTACTCCAAGTTTTCCCCCATGGCCTACGCCAGCAGTCATCCCGCAGGCTTTGGCCTGGGCTTCCTTCATGGCGCTCTAATGCCTCTTTCCCTGCCCAGCCTCGTCGTCGGCCAGAATGTGTCCATCTACGACGACAACAACCTGGGCAGGCTCTACAAAATCGGCTACATCTGCGGCGTCAATGTTTGCGGCATGCTTTTTCTGGGTCCACTTTTTTGGAGGCCTCGCCCGGCTAAATCCACCAATTCCGGAAAATCCCGATGACTTTCAAATCACCCCCCGCCCAGTAGGCATTCGCAGGCAGGTAAAAGCTTCGCCGGGCGTCATCATATTCCAATCGGGCAGGCTGGATGGCATCATTGGGATCATATGTCTGGTATTCCATCCCATGACCGGTTTTTTTTGATTCAAAAACAACCATCCCGTGATTGATGGTCAGCGCCGGGAACGAAACAAGATGGACCAGCGGGCTGCCTCCGCGCTGGACTTGATCGTGCAACCATCCGGATGTCCATTGTTGGTGCGCGGGAGACAGGGGCAACACCATGCGCCAATGGCTGCGCAACACATACGACCGCCACGCCCCCCCGCATTCTTTTTTCAACAGGATTTCGTGATCACGGCTGAAGCTGAAAAGTCCGTCGTAGCCGGGAAAGTCAATCAATTCGCTGGTTGGGCTGGTTTTCCTGGGGTTTCGCGAAAGCACCTGACGGACTCGGCGAAGGTACTCATCTCCCGTCAACCTGGCCCCGCTGGGGCTCCACTGGGCATGGTGCAAAAACAAACGCGCCGCACGGATCATCACGAAGCAGCGGTGCGCATAGTCGGGCGCCGGCACCCTGCGGGAAAAGCGCATCGGCCCGCGCCCCTGCCCGATTCCAGGCTCCGGGGTGTAATGCCACAACAATTGATTGGCGAACGCCAGGCGGTCCCGCTCAAATTTAAAGGGCCGGGGAATGCTTTGTGTTTCCATGCAAAACAGCTTGGCAATACCTTACCGCTGGGCTACCAAACTCACAATGCTTTACGAACTATGGCAAAAAGTGGCCTCCAGCCAGCGCCATAAAATGGCCCTCATGGACCTGGTCACAGGCCGGAGCTGGACCTTTGGCGAGATCCTGGCCGCAGGAGAATCCAAAGCCTTGCAAATCGCACCCATCGTGCCTGTTTCAGGATGCGGCATGGATTTTCTGGTTCCGCTGCTGGCTTCCTGGAAAAACCAACTCACAGCCTGCCCTCTGGAACCGGGCCAGGCGCAACCAGATTTCACACCGCCCCCGGGCGCCATGCATTTGAAATCCAGCTCCGCCACCGGGGGCAGCGCAAACTGGATCGCCTTTGAAATGAACCAACTGGCCGCCGATGCCGGACAAATCGTCAACGCCATGGGTCTGCACCCGGACCAACCCAACCTGGGCGTGATTTCTTTATCCCATTCCTACGGGTTTTCCAACCTGGTGTTGCCATTATTGCTGCATGGAATCCCGCTGGTTGCAGCCCCGGCGCCATTGCCGGAAATCCTGCGCCTCGCCGCACGCCTTCCTTTTCCAATTTGTCTCCCCGCTGTTCCCGCCCTTTGGCGGACCTGGCACGATGCCCATGTCATTCCCCCCAACACCAGCCTGGCCATCTCCGCCGGGGCACCCCTCCCTTTGCGCCTGGAATGCGATGTTTTTGAAAGGTCAGGCCTGAAAATTCATAATTTTTTGGGCAGCTCGGAATGTGGCGGCATCGCCTACGATTCCTCTCCAACCCCGCGATCGGATGCCTCCCTGGCTGGTTCCACCCTGCCCGGCGTGTCTGCAAGCCTGGATGCCTCCGGATGCCTCGCCATCTCCAGCGCCGCAGTGGGCATGACTTATTGCCCATCCCCGCAGCCTCACCTCAAGAATGGATGTTTTCAAACCAGTGATCTCGCCGTTTTGAAAGATGGCCAGGTCTTTCTCAAAGGCCGCATCGGCGACCAAATCAACGTGGCAGGACGAAAAGTCTCGCCCGACGCCATTGAATCCATGTTGCGTGAACACCCTCAGGTGGCCGATTGTCTCGTGTTTGGCGCGCCCAGTCGGGATTCACGGCGCACGGAGGACATCGTGGCCCTGGTTGTCACCAGCGCTTCCGACCTTTCTCTGGCGGCTTTTCTCAGTGAAAAACTGCCTTCCTGGCAAATCCCGCGAATCTGGCTTTTTCCTTCGAGCATGCCTGCAAATGCCCGCGGCAAAACTTCCCGGACCCTTTATCGCCGGCTTTTTTTGGAAAACCGTCTCCCCGCCTGATTCCCCCCGCCCATTGCAGGATGCTGGAGCGGAAACTCTTTGGGAAAATCGAAACCATACCCAAAGCGGTCTGGTGAGATTTTTCCAAAGAGTTTGCGCCCGGTGGATTGGCGCAGATTGGCCTTTTGAATTTCGTTTTTCGGGTTTATTCCCGGAACGAAACTTTTTCACGCTCCAGCAGCCGGCGTTTCCATTGCAACCCGCCGGAGAATCCCCCCAGGCCGCCATTTCCAGCCAGGATTCTGTGGCAGGGCACCAGCACCGGAATGGGGTTGGCCCCGCAGGCCGATCCCACGGCCCGGCAGGCCGAGGGATTGCCTATGCGTGACGCCACACCACCATAAGCCAGCGTTTTGCCCATTGGAATGGAAAGCATCACCCGCCAGACCTTTTGCTGAAACGGCGTCGCTTCGGTCCAATCCAATGGCGGCAGACTCTTGAACGGACGCCCGCTCAAAACGGATTTCAACGCCTGCGTGGCTTGCAGATGCCATTGCTTCACCCGCTTGGGCAATGCCGGGGTGGAATGGGACCGCACGGCACGGCGTCGGCCCGGAAAATCAATTCCAGCAAGGCCATTCTCGGTGTAACGCGCCCAAAAATCTCCCTCGGGTGTGGAAATGGGTAAAACAATGTCCGGTTTCATGGATCAGTGATGTTGCAGGTAAACCAGCAGTGTTCCAAAAAGGATTAGAAACAAAACGGCAGCCAGGGCTATGAACCGGTTTCTGGCCACGCGCCTTTCATATCTCAGCGGTTTCAAC
>DAIDJC010000117.1 GCA_027451565.1 Limisphaerales bacterium
GTCCCGGGAGTGCAGGTCACCTTCCGCGAGGCAGGTCACATTCTGGGATCAGCCCAAATTATCCTGGACGTCCAGGAAAAGGGCCGGCGATTCCGGCACCTGTTCACCGGGGACATTGGGCGGGGCGGGGACGAACTCCTGCGCGACCCCCAACCCGTGGAAAATGTGGATTACCTCCAAATCGAGTCCACCTATGCGGCGCGGCTTCATAAACAGCGTCCGGATGCTGACAATCTCACCGGGCAAATGGTGAAATCAGCCCTTCAAGCTGGAGGCAAAGTGATCATTCCCGCGTTTTCCGTGGGCCGCACACAACAAATCGTCTATGTGCTTCACGAACTCATCTGTGCCGGCAAACTTCCCCGCGTGCCCATGTTTGTGGACAGCCCTCTCAGCGTGAATGCCACGGAGATTTATAATCACCATTTCGAGTCGCTCCGTCCCGATATTCGCGACACTCTCTGCAACCAAGAGGACCCCTTTGGCATGAAAAACCTCACCTACATCGCCAGCGCGGAAGATTCCAAAAAGCTGAACGACCGGCATGAACCCATGGTCATCATCAGCGCCTCAGGCATGTGCGAAGGCGGGCGCATTCGTCACCATCTGAAAAACAACCTGGAGGATGAAAAAAACCTCGTCCTGTTCCTGGGTTACTGCGCCGAAGGCACCCTTGGAAACCAGCTCATCGCCGGCAAAAAAAACGTCAACATTTTTGGCGAGCCCCACTCCGTGCGGGCCCAGGTGGCCTCGCTGGACACCTATTCAGGCCACGCCGACAAGGATGAGCTGGCAAATTATGTCAAACGCCTCTCAGGCGATATCAAGGTCATTGCCTGCATTCACGGGGAGGAAACCCAGTGCCTGGCACATGCAGAGACACTGCGCGCCATGAAACCCAGCGCAAAAATCGTTGTCCCCTCCTATAAACAGGTCCTGGAAATCTGACGGGTCATACTTCCAGTTTCCAGGGTCAGGAGTGATTGATGCGGCCCCATGAAGGAGCGCGGCGGGCCATTTAATCCCTAAAATTGACGAACTGGACGGCCACCTCAAACTCATGGGCACGCACTGCGGCAATCACGGCCTGCAGCTCATCCCGGCTTTTGCCCGTCACACGAACTTCATCCCCCTGAATCTGCGTGGTCACCTTGAATTTGCCTTCCCGGATGAATCCCGTGATTTTTTTGGCCACATCACTGGCAATGCCCTGTTTGATGGTGATTTTCTGCCGGGCATGGCCCAGGGGGGACAGCTCAGCCGGATCCACCTGGACGCTTTTGAGACTGATTCCGCGTTTGGCCAGCTTGCCCAGTGTCATTTCCTCCAGTGTCCTCACTTTGAAATCATCCTCAGCGGAGAGTTGTATGGCATTTTTTTCCAGCACTATCTCCGCCTTGCTGCCCTTGAAATCAAAACGATTGGCCAGCTCCTTCCGCGCCTGGTTCACGGCATTCTCAATTTCCATGGAGTTGACCTGCGATACAATGTCAAAAGATGGCATGACTCAAGCCTAGGATAAATTCCCGCAATGAAAAGCAGATTTCAAAAAGTCGGCGTCGCGCGCCAATCTCATTCATCCAGGACCTGCACAGGCAGGCTGGAAAGGACAATTCCCCGGTTGGTCTCGCCAAAATACTGGGCTGACCACTCATTTTGGAACAGCACCACCGCGTTGCGGCCCAAATCATAGGCCAGTTTGGCGCCCGTCGGAAGAGTCAGCCCATCCAGTTCCGTCTCAGACAACCCGGTCGGCAACCACCGCACCACCGTCCATGGAGCCGCTTCAAGGCGCGATTCCGCCCCGTATTCGCTCTCCAGCCTGAATTGAACCACATCAAACTGTAACGGTCCCACGGCCGCCAGCAACGGCACCTTGATGGAAGAATTTCTCAGGTACAGCGCTTGCACCACTCCTTCCTGCAACAACTGGTCCAATCCCTGGCGAAATTGCTTGTATTTGGAGGTGTTGGGATTGTGCAGGTAACTGAAAGCCTCAGGTGTAAAACGCGGAATCTCCCGGTAAACAATCGCCTCATCGGTCGTGAGTGTGTCTCCTATGCCAAATCCATCGTGCCCCACCAACCCAATCACATCTCCGGGATAGGCTTCGTCCACGGTCTCCCGCTCGTTCCCAAATAATTTGTGCGAACTGGACAATCTCACCCGCCGGGCCGACCTCGAATGGTGCACGGTCATATCCCGCTCAAACCTGCCCGAACAAACCCGCACAAAGGCGATTCGGTCGCGGTGCTTGGGATCCATATTGGCCTGGATCTTGAAAATGAAGCCTGAGAATGCAGATTGCGTGGGTGCGACCTCCACCCCGCCCATCACCCGCGCCTTGGGGGCCGGTGAATGCTTCAAAAATCCGTCCAGCAACAATTGAACGCCAAAGTTATTCACCCCGCTCCCAAAAAACACCGGGGTGGATTTCCCTGCCAGCACCGCTTCCTCATCGAAATCCCCGCCCACGGCATCCAACATGGCCAACTCTTCCACCACCTTCTCAAATTCTGCCTGGCCCAGGCTTCCGCGCACTGCGGGATCGTGCAAGCCGCCCACCAATACCGGCGCCCGGTGCTTGCCACCCACCACGCGCTCAAAGGTGTGCATCATCCTGGTCTGCCGGTCATAAACACCTTGAAATTCTGAACCATTGCCAACCGGCCAGTTCATCGGGTAGGCCCCTATTCCCAGAACCTTCTCAAGCTCATCCAATAAATCCAGCGGCTCTTTCATGGGACGGTCGCATTTGTTCATGAACGTGAAGATGGGCACTCCCCTTTGCCGGCACACTTCAAACAACTTTCGCGTTTGCGGCTCGATCCCCTTGGCCGAATCTATCACCATCACAACTGAATCCACCGCCGTCAACACCCGGTACGTGTCCTCTGAAAAATCCTTGTGCCCCGGGGTATCCAGCAAATTGATCCGATAATTGGAGTAATCAAATTGCAACACCGTGGAGCTGATGGAAATGCCGCGCTTTTTTTCCAGTTCCATCCAGTCACTCGTGGTGGCCCTTTGGCTTTTGCGAGCGGTCACAGATCCGGCCAATTGAACCGCCCCGCCATACAACAACAACTTCTCCGTCAGGGTCGTCTTGCCTGCATCGGGATGGGAGATGATTGCAAAGGTTCGTCTCCTTTGAATTTCCCGCTCAATCTGTGTTTCAATGCTCGCCATTTAAACCCCGGATCATACCAGACCCAACCTTGGAGACAAGCTTCGCAGCCAGCCAAGAGCAATCCTTTTGCGTAAAAAGGACATTTAGACTCATCACCCAATTTTTTCTGATTTGTGTTAGAGCCTTAAAATAAGAACCTTATGTTTTTTATAGCTGGCATGGTCCATGCTATCATTCTGAAACTATGCCAAACATTGAGTATGTAACGAGTGAGAGTCGGGGTATTCATTACATATCCCTTGCGCCCATTCGCCCAAAGACACCGGGCATCAGCCTTACGCGGGTGGACTGCATTCTCATCGCCATGGTGATCTCCACGTATCTGGGGCTTTACATTTGCCTGAGATAAACACCCACCCCTTTGATTGAACCCCTGACTGCGCCTTGGCAGTGCTGCGGGTTTTGCCGGTGTTCAGGGTGGTGGCAACTGGAGCAGGAATTTCTTTTCATCCTCCGCCTCTTTTGCGGCCTTGGCAGCGTTGGCCGCTTTCGCCGCCGCTTCATTTTCCTTATTGAAGGCGCTCCGCAGGAGCCAGTGCCTTTTTAAGCCCTGAACAAAATCATCCGTGTCCAGGACAAGCTTGGAAACGCCAAAAAGCATGGTGGGATCTGACTGCACTTGCACCGCCAGGTTACTGGTGATGTTGGCGGCATTAACAAGGGTAAGCCCCACCTGGTCGGTCAACTGATCCAGGCTGGAGTCCGTGCTGGCGATCAACGCATTGGCGTTGGTCAAAACGTCCTGAACCTGTTGGGAACCGTTTGTGCCAAGCGCCCAGGTCAATGGGTCCCCGGGATTTCGCAGGCGTCCGGTGATTTCCGACAAATTCCCGGCAAGCGGATGGAGTGCGGCGATGGTGACATTCAAATTGGATGTGGCCAGTGTGGCGTTGTCCAAGATGGCGGCAACCCGGTTGGTGAGAGCCAGAATGCCGGGAAGGGCATTTTGAACCTGGGTGACCATGGCTTGCAACTGGTCTGAAACCGCCGGTGATTCGGAGGCTGGCAGCCAGACTGTTTCATCATTCGGGGTAAAATTTTCATAACGATGATAGCGGGGATGCCACGAGGCAACCACCTGGTGATGGTCTTTTTCGGTGTTGTCATAAGCCGTAATGGATTCGGGGTGAAGCGCGGCAATGACCTGCAAATTGGAAGGGTTGAGGAATTCGTAGGCATGAAAAATCAGGTTGGATTGGGCATCAAAAACCTCCTGCGCCAGTTGCCAGTGCCCCGGCTCGGAATCAATATCCTGCGCCAAGTCGTCGAGATTGGTGAAAACGGTGACCGGCTGGGTGACACATATGGAATAGCCGTTGGTGGCGCGGGTAACTTCAAGCTGCCGCCCCAGAAAACTGGCGGCATTGACTTTCACCACAGATCCACCTGTCCAGATGTATCTAAAATACGGCTCCACGATCCTGAATTCAATGCGCACGTTGCGATCGTCACGGGGCGGCATCGCATGAATTTCTGTGATCTCACCCACGGCAAAGCCCATCATGAGGACCTTGTCTCCCACATTCAGCCCTTCGGAGCTCTGGACATAGGTGTGGAACTGGACCTTCATTTTGAACCAGCCCCGGCTTTCGGCGGCGTTGTAAACGTAGTAGGCAAAACCGATCAGCAACAGGACTGTGGCAAAGAAAACGAACCAACCGACGGTTCGCTCCACCCTGCTGAGGCGGGTTCGCAATTGGGGGGTCAGGTCTTGAAGTGGCATGGCATTCAGTTCATGGGGTTTCGTGTAAAAGTTCAGGCAAGCCTGGATGGCTGCTCTGGGCGACATCCATCCAGAAACCAAGGTTTTGAAATCGGCCATCGTGCAGCAGGGCAAAACGCCGGGACGAGGATTGCCAGGGTCCAAAATCATCCGTAGTCACAACCAGCGTGAGCGGACGATTGTCCAGCCATGGATGACCTTTCCAAAGTTGATCCAGGAAATCCTGCAACCACGCGCGGTGGCGTCCTCCCAAGCCCGACAGCGGGTTGTCTAAAAGCAGAATTTCCGGCTTGAGGATCAGTGCCCGGGCGAGGGCGACCCGCGAACGCCAGTTCGCCGACACCTGCATGGGTTTGGATCCGGCACAAAAGGATAGTTCCATGGCATCCAAAAGCCCGGCCACTTCTGGCGCCACCTGATCCGCTTCAAGATTGTCCCGGTAACGAATTGGCAGCGCCACATTCTCCGCAATGCTCATGCGGTTGAAAAGTTGGCCGCCCTGAAACACCAGGCCCATGCGCAACCGACCGGCCAGCCGCGCATCGCCCGTCGAGACATTTTCCATCCCCATCCAGCGACAGGAACCTTCCACAGGACTGACCAAGCCTGCTGCAAGCATTAATAAATCAGTTTTGCCCGAGTACTGGGGACCTCCCAAAACCCAGAATTCACCCGGCACCACCTTCCAATCCACCTTTTTCAGAACAACGAAGGAATCATCACGCATCGCCGACACGGTGACGTTCTGCATTTCTATAAGTGGCTCTGGGGAAGTTGGGTTCATTCAGGTGATGGCGTAAAGAATGATGAAAAATGCATCAAGCGTGACGCACAGGATGATGCCCTGTGTCACGGCCCGCACGGCCACCCGCGAGACGTCTTCCAGGCGCAGCGGCTGGGCCAGGCCGTTATAGCAGGTCACCACCGCAATTAAAAACCCAAAGGCCAGCGTTTTAATGGCAAGCAAGGCAAAATCCAGCCAGCCCAAGGCATCCGCAATCTGGCGAAAATAATCCCCCGGGGTCATGGACGCTCCCTGAAGGAATGCAAAAAGGTACCCGCTGGTGAGGGCCCCGATGATCAGGTAAATGGAAAGGGAAAAAACGCCCAAGGCCATGCCGATCACCCGCGGCATGATCAGATAATGCACCGGGTCAATTCCCAAGGCCTCCAGGGCCTCCACTTCCCCCAGGGCGCGTGCGGTGCCGAGTTCAATCACGTTGGCCGATCCCACCCGGGCCAGCACCAACATGGCCGTAAGCAGCGGTCCAAGCTCCCGAACCACCACAATAACCATCATGGTTCCAAGGTACTCGCCCGCACCGACCCGCGCCAATGTGGAAACAGTCTGGCCCACAATCACAAAGCCCAAGGCAAGCGCAAGGAAAAAAAACATGGGCAGAAGCGCCGTGCCAGATCGCGCGATTTCCTGCCGGATATGCGGATGCACCACCTTGGCAGCCACATAAAACTTGCGCCAGATCACGCCCATGGTGATCAAGGCAAACGCCCCAAGCCCATGCATCATCAAAAAAAACAAAAGCAACTTCCGGCCAAGGTAAACCGAGTAGGAACGGGAAACCGGCGAATCCCTCAAAACCTGTTGATTGGCCAGGGCCAGCATTTTGGACCATTCAGACTGCACTCCTGAAGGCTACAGCATCCCGCCCGGTCAAAAAAGTTTTTCTTCCGCCAACCATTCAGGCAGATTGCCATAAATGAACGAGGCCGATGCGCGCAAACTGCACCTCCAACTTGGCTCCGAAATCCGGCGCCATGACCGCGCCTACTATCAGGAAGCCCGGCCGGAAATCACCGATCAGGAATATGACAGCCTTTTTCGCAAGTTGCAGGATCTGGAGCGCCAATTCCCATTTCTGGTTTCACCGGATTCCCCGACCCAGCGCGTGGCCGGTGCGCCTTCCGGAAAATTCGCCCGAGTCCCTCACCTCCTCCCCATGCTATCCTTGGACAAGGTGGAGGCCAGCGAGCATCCCGACCAGGAAACCGAGCCGGACCGCGCCAAAAGAAGCCGTCTTCAGGATGAAAAAACCCTCCAGGGTCTGAACGCCTTTGACACATCCATTCGCAAATGCCTGGGATGCAACCAGGTGGCTTATGTCATGGAACCCAAGGTGGACGGGGTTTCCGTCAGTCTGCACTATCATCACGGTCGGCTGGCGCTTGGAGCCACCCGGGGCGATGGTTTTGCCGGAGACGACATCACCGCCAACCTTCGCACCCTGAGGACTATTCCCATGCAATTGGAACTGGCCCATCCCCCTCCATTGCTGGAGGTGCGCGGGGAGGTTTACATTGCCACCCAGGATTTTGATACCCTGAATGCGGGTTTGTCCGCTGCCGGAGAAAAACCCTTTCCCAATGCCCGCAACGCCGCCGCCGGAGCCCTGAAGCTGCTGGATCACCGGCAGGTGCGGGAACGCCCGCTGCGTGCCGTTTTCTATGCCGTGGGAGCCACTGAGGGCATTTCCTTTGCCACCCATTCGGAAGTTTTGGAATTCCTGGCTGCCTCGGGCTTACCCACCCAAAAAATCTGGTGGAAAGCCCCGAACATGACTGAAATCCTTCGCATCTATCACGATGAAGTCATGGCAGGCTATGATGAAAAGCACGATCTGCGCACCCGCCTGCCCTACGAAATTGACGGGGTGGTGATCAAGGTCAACAACATGGCCGATTGGCCGCGCATTCCCGGCAGAAGCCGCGCACCAGGCCATGCCATTGTCCATAAGCCGGTCCCATGGATCACCCCGGCGGAGACTCTTCTGCGTGCCATCACCGTTCAGGTGGGACGCACCGGCGTGCTCACCCCCGTGGCGGAATTGGAACCGGTCTTTGTGCAAGGTTCCACCATCACACGCGCCACGCTGCACAATGAGGATGAAATCCGGCGCAAAGACATCCGCATTGGCGACACCGTGGTCATTCGCAAGGCCGGAATGGTGATACCGGAAGTGGTGGAAGTGATCAAATCCCGGCGACCTGAAAAAACGAGGGAGTTTGTTCTCTCGGAATTTGTGGGAGGCAAATGCCCGGCTTGCGGGGGCCCCATTGCCCGGGAATCCATTGCCGGCCAGGACGCCGAGGAGGTGGCCTGGCGCTGCCAGAATGCTTTCACCTGCCCTGCCCAGTTGACACGCCGCCTGGAATATTTCTGCCAGCGCAAAGCGTTGGACATCGAATCCCTGGGTGGTGTGGTGGCAGAGAAATTGGTGGAAGGCGGATGGGTTCGCGATCCGCTGGACCTTTTTGATTTGAACCTCAAAACGCTGGCCGGACTCAACTTGGGATCCGAGTTTGAACCCCGGATTTTGGGGGAGAAAAACGCATCCAAAATCATGGAGGCGCTCCAGAGGGCCAAAACCGCCCCCCTGCACCGCTGGATTTACGCCCTCGCCATTCCAGATATTGGCGAAGCCACTGCCAAGCAACTCGCGGCCACCCATGAAAACCTGGACAATCTGGCCCAATCTCCTGTCCTGAAGGACATCCGCCAGTTGGCGATTCTGGAAAAAGAACGCGCGGAGACCAGCCCCCGGTCCCGCAGGAATCCCCCCAAGAATGAGCAGGAGCGCAGCAAGCGAGAAGAACAGGAAACCCGCTTGAAAGACGAAATAGACTTGGTGGAGGCAAGGCTGGCCAGGGATGGATTGAAAAGCCGGCTCAACGAGGTGGGGCCGGTGGCCTCCGCCAGTGTCCTGGACTACTTTGCATCCGAACACGGCCAAAAAACCCTGGACCGGCTGCATAAACTCGGTGTCAGGCCCGACAATTCCTCTTTTAAACCCACTCAATCCAGCAGCCCGAATCAGGCCCCCTTTGCTGGCAAAGTATTTGTCCTCACGGGCACGTTGCCCACCCTGTCACGCGAAGCCGCCACTGCCCGGATTGAATCTTCGGGCGGACGCGTCACCGGAAGCGTGAGCAAAAAGACGGATTTTGTTCTCGCGGGCGCGGAAGCCGGGTCCAAATTGCAGAAAGCCATGGAATTGGGAATTCCCATCCTGGAAGAACAGGAATTCCTCAAGCGCCTGGAACCGTTTGGCCCCACTTCCTAAGCCGGGCACCATGAAGGTGGATGCGTCCACTGGTCACTTGAGGGAAGTTGTGCCGGTTGCAGATTTCCAGGGACCATTTTCTAAACCTTCCTCTCCTTTGAAACCTCAGGCTGGCGAGGCTTCCTGGCTGCGGATCATGCCGGGGTCCGCCAGGTTTGTGGTGTGGGACTTTTCCCTCAGGTCAGGGAGAAAGGCGGTGAGCAGGCCGATCAACGGAAGAAAAGAACACACTTGAACCACCAGGATGACACTGGTGGCATCAGCCAGTTTGCCCAGGATGGCTGAGGCGATGCCAGCCATTCCAAAGGCCAGGCCAAAGAACAAACCTGAGATGGCGCCAACCCGACCTGGCAGCAATTCTGTGGCGTAAACCAGGATGGCGGGGAAGGCCGAGGCCAGAATCAAGCCGTTGACCAC
>DAIDJC010000118.1 GCA_027451565.1 Limisphaerales bacterium
AACGCAGTGTAATCCGGACCTGCTGAAAGGCCTGGCAATGGAGTGAGTTTAAACGGTGCCCAAGGCCGTTTGCCCCCGGGAATATAATAATCCGCCAAAATCCTGTCTGCCACCCCTGGAATGGGAAAATGTCCCAAAGCTTGGCGCATCATGCCATCGGGATCGCCCCGTTGCAGCCGGCGCGCCAGAATGGTGGCTAGGGCGGTGCCTGAAACCACCCCCAGTTGACCCGCCCGGGAAACCGCTCGCGCCAATCGCCAGTCGGAAACGCCCGCGCCCATCCCGCCTTGGATAATTTTAGGATGATTCACAAATCACCCGCCCCGCATTGCCCGCCTGTGGCGGGACCGCGCTCATGCCTTGGAACCTTTCTGAAAATTCGGAAGGATGCAGTTTTCAAGCCCAAGCCGGTCTGTCCGGGGTGGGTCAACTGCTCAGGAATCGTTGCGCCGGGTGGAATAAACATCGTCCGACACTAGGCATGGGCTGTCCTTAAAGCAACAACCCAATGCTCAGGATATACCTTATCCTAACTGAGGGAAATGCCTATCCGCAGATCAACCTTGATGCTGGATGGATAATCCCCTTCTCAAAAAGGCGGGTTTTGGAACATTTCGCGTTTCAAAAACTCCGGACATTTTAAATGCTCTCGCTGGAACAAGTTCAGGAGCGCCGCAGAACCGGCAAGTGTAAGCCCTGACTAATGACACAAAAGCAACGTTTTGCTAAATGTCGGGATGCCCAGGCGGTTGCGAATCGAATAGGAAAGGACGATTTATCACGTCATCACGTCATGAATCGCAGGAACCGGCGCGAAAGCATTTTTTGGGATGACGCCGACCGGAAACGATTTTCGGCCACGCTGACGGAAGCTTGCGGCAAGACTCAATCGGAGGTTCACGCGTATTGACTGATGCCCAACCATTTGCATCTGGTGCTTGAGAGACTCCGCAGACCAATCTGGTGGCGGGGATGAAATGGTTGTTGGGGGTTTATACCAGGCGGTTTAAAATCCGGCACAAACACTGCGGGCATTTATTTGCGGGCCGGTACAAGGCATTGCTGATGGATGGAAGCGGGGACGGCTATTTGCGAACGATGTGTGATTATGTGCACTTGAATCCGGTGCCCGCGATGTTGATACCGTCGAAGGTGCCGCTGAAGCGTTTCCGTTGGAGCATTTATGGGGAATACCTCAAAGTCCCCGCACAACGTCCGGCATGGCTGCGGGTGGATCGGTTACTGGGGGAGAAAGGGATTCCCAAGGACAACGCTTCGGGGTGTCGGGGTGCTGAATTTTTAATATCCGCAGATTGAAGGACTTCTTTTGAGGCCTGATGGAAGCGGCATGTGAATGGGCATGCCTCATCCATTCCGAAAATCCAGTTCCATCCCCTGCCCTTTTGTGTGGGGTTTCCTGGTCCTTTCATGCCGGTTGAAAGCTCAGGCCGAAGGCAAAAGCCGGAGCAAATCGTGTGAATAAAGACCCGTTGCATGGCCGTCTCCCCAGACGGGTTGAATGGCATAAGCTCCCACCAAGGACAGGCGCACAAGCTCAAAGGATCGCGGACCAAGCTCCACTTCCGGGCCTTTGTGCAATTGGCCCATGATGTCAGTCTCACCCTTGCAGGTGGCACAAGGGCACGCGCGGCGCAATGTTTCCAATCCTATATAATGCTCCGCGCCATCCGACCACTTGATGGCCAGCTCACGGCCAATAACCTGGATTTGAACTGCGCGAATCATGGAATGGCAACGCGGGCTGTTCTTCCCGCTTGGATTTTGTCCAAGCTCATGTCGTCCGGCCGGATGTTTCGGAAAAATGAAATCCCTCCGGACGCTCCACCAAATGGAGTAAATTCCCGTCCAGGTCCTTGAAAAACAAAACCTGCCCCGCGCCGGCCGCAGGCCGCACCGCCTCGGTGAAAACCACCCCTTTTTCCTCAAGCTCCCTCCGAGCTTGGGCGATTGAATCCACCTTCAAGGACATGTGCCGGAAGCCCGCCATGCCATTATGATCACGCTGGACGGGCTGCGAATCAGCCTGGTAAATCTCCAGCCACACGTTTCCCAGTGAGATCAGGCAGGTGGGTGGCGTTCGTCCATTGTCAAATAAAAGGCCGGCCCCCAGCATTTTCTGATACCACTCTTTCAAGGCCGCCGGGTTGGTAGAAGGCACGGCAAAATGTTCAACGGTGAAATTCATTTAATCCGGCATCCAGCATAGGCGGCTCAAGCTGCCGCGAAAATAAAAAAATGGTGCCTATGAACCTGAAAACAATTTCAAAAAAACAGTCTGCCCCAATCTATTGGGCGCAAATTCCATGGTTTCCGCTCCAGCATCCTGCCACATCCTGACCCTTTCCATTTTGCTTTTCGGGTTCAAAGGTTTTGCTCTATTTGATTGGTAAACTCGCCCAATTCATGTTGAATGAATTCATGCGTTCGCGAGCACAAATGACCCCGGCCATCCTAAGCCCTCTTTGAGGCTGCCGCCGGACCCAAAGCAGTTGAATGCATGGATGCCACAATGACCTTGAACCTTTTAAAAGACGTAAAATCACTGGAGCGCGACGAAGTCGTTGCGCAATTCAAGGCTTGGGGGGAACCGGCCTACCGCGCGGACCAGCTCATGCAGTGGTTGTACCAACACCATTCCACAAATTGGCAGGTCATGGCAAATCTGCCCCTGTCACTGAGAAAAAAACTGGAGGAACAGTACACCCTGCAGTCGTTGGTTCCCGTCCGGGTCCAGGGTTCCCGGGACACGACCCAAAAATTCCTCTGGCGCCTGGGCGACGGCAATTTGATTGAAAGCGTTTTGATACCCGCCAACCCGGCCTTGTACAGCGAAGGCAGCGATCGTCATACCCTGTGTGTTTCCACCCAGGTGGGCTGCGCGTATGGATGCAAGTTTTGCGCCAGCGGCCTTGATGGATGGAAACGCAACCTGGAACCGCATGAGATCGTGGAGCAGATCGTGGCGGTGGAACGGCTGGGCGACCGGGGAGGGACATCAGATGAAAACCAGGCAGGTGAACCATCCAAAACACGGCTGGTGGATAATATCGTGGTGATGGGCATGGGCGAACCGCTGGCCAATTACGATCATTTGATCAAGGCTCTGCGCATTTTGAATGCTCCCTATGGGATGGGCATAGGCGCCCGCAAAATCACCATTTCAACCAGCGGCCTGGCGCCGCGCATCCGTCAACTGGCCGCCGAACCCATGCAATTCCGGCTGGCCATCTCCCTTCACGGGGCCACCGATGCCGTGCGCAACAAGATCATGCCCGTGAACCGCAAATACCCGCTGGCCGAGTTGGTTTCCGCCTGCCGGGATTACCAGCGCGCCAAGGGACGAATGATCACCCTGGAATACATCCTGATTGCCGGCGTCAACGACGCACTGGACCAAGCCAGGCCGCTTGCCAACCTGGCCCGAAACCTTCACGCCAAGATCAATCTCATCCCTTACAACAAGGTGGAGGGTCTTCCATGGGAACGCCCTTCAGTCGAAACTTGTGAGAACTTCCTCCAAAATCTCCTCGGCGCAGGCGTCACCGCCACCTTGCGCCGCGAAAAAGGCCATGATATTGACGCCGCCTGCGGCCAGCTCCGGCTCAAGGTCGAAAAAGAAACCCAGACCCCGGCATGAATTCCACCGATCACAACCCACTGGCATGCGCCCAAAGAATTTCCTGGTTTCAGTCACCGGTCTCCATGGCTAAAATGGCCCCATGATTGCGTTGCTTGATTACGGGTCCGGAAATTTGCGAAGCGTGCACAAATCCCTGCTCAAGGTGGGGGCCAAGGTGCGCGTGGTGCGGGATCCCTCGGATATCGGCCAGGCCACAGGCATGGTGCTCCCGGGCGTGGGAGCCTTTGACGACTGCATCCAGGCGCTGCGCCGGCAGAATTTGCTGGAGGCAGCCCGCGAGTTCATCCATTCAGGCAAACCTTTCCTGGGCATCTGCGTGGGCTACCAGGCCTTGTTTGAACGCAGCGAGGAATTCAATTCCTGCGCCGCTGGCTTGGGAGTTTTCCAGGGCAAAGTGGTCCGGTTCGACTCCAAATCCGGTTTGAAAATCCCGCAAATCGGCTGGAATCAAATTGAAATCATCCAGCCACACTGCCCCATATACCGGGATATTCCCTCCGGCAGCCATGTTTATTTTGTCCATGGTTTTTACCCGGTGCCCCAAGACTCGGGTATCGTTGCCACACGCACCGAGTACGGCGTCCAATTTGCCTCCTCCATCTGGCGGGACAATGTCTTCGCCACACAATTCCATCCCGAGAAAAGCCAGAACGTGGGCCTGAAACTGCTTCGTAATTTCTCCGAGCTGACCGCGTGATGCCCCCGCCGCTTGGTCTGGTCAACGGTGTCCAAACCGGCGCTTTCTGTCTCCCCGCACCGCCTGTGAAAGGCGGGGAGAATGTTCTATCCTCCCGAAACAGCCTTTCCAGCCAGCTTTAATGGATATAACCTGTTTTTTTTAAACTTGTTATGAAACATTCATTCTTTCGCCTCAGGCAGTGGGGCTGCGGTTGGCCTGTGGTGCTTCATCAATTTGTCACTTGAGGAGGGGGGCATTCTGGATAGAATGCGGGACGCCAATGGTGCGAAATATGAAAACTTTTGCGGAATTGAATTATCCCGGGCGGCTGATCGCCGTGGAGGGCCTGGATGGATCGGGCAAATCCACCCAGATTTATCTATTGAAACGGTGGCTTGAGGCAGAAGGTATCAAGGTTTATTTTAGTGAATGGAATTCCTCGGAACTGGTGAAATCAGCCACCAGCAAGGGTAAAAAGCGGGAACTTCTTTCGCCCACGACATTCAGTTTGATTCACGCCACTGATTTTGCCGACCGCTATGAGCGGCACCTTCTTCCTTTGCTGCGGGCTGGTTACATGGTTCTCTGCGACCGATATGTCTTCACGGCCTTTGCCCGGGACACGGTGCGGGGGTGCCCGCCTGAGTGGGTTCGAGGCATTTACAGTTTTGCCGCCCAACCGGACATCACCATGTTTTTTCGCACGGAACTGGAGGTGTCCTTGAACCGCATCCTGGAAGGCCGTCCCAAATTGAAATTTTTTGAAGCCGGCATGGATCTGCGCCTGTCGAATGACCCTTATGAAAGTTTTCGGATTTTCCAGGGGCGCATACTGGAGCAATACATCAACATGAGCTCCGAGTTCCAATTTGTGGTGATGGACGCGAACCAGAACGTGGAAAAACAGCAGGTTTTGGTGCGCAAACTGGTGAGTGAAAAAATAGAGTTGAAAAAATTCAAACGTCGCAGTCCCCTGCCGCTGCCTCCCTCATTGACAATGGAGGAAAAAGTGGCGCGGGAGGCGGAAGAGGACCTGGCAGCCGCATGAAAAACCACTTGGATGGCGCAAATTGCCGCCGATTTTACGGGCACGGAATTCCACGAATCAAACTGGAGGATTCCACGGGAACCTTGATAGTGGTGGAGGGGGCCGATGGCTCCGGGCGCTCCACGCAAATAGTCCGGCTGGTGGACTGGCTGGAAACAAACGGCCATCCCACCGTGCAGGTTGGTTTGAAACGTTCCACGCTGGTCAGTTCTGAATTGGAGAAAGCCCAGGAGGGCAACATCCTGAGCCGGACCACCCTGAGCCTGTTTTACGCCACCGATTTTGCTGATCAATTGGAGAATATCATCCTGCCGGCGCTCCGGGCGGGATTCATTGTCCTGGCCGACCGATATATTTACACCCTCATGGCCCGGGACATGGTCCGTGGAATGGATGAAAAGTGGCTGAAAAACCTTTACGGCATTGCAACGGTCCCTGACGCGGTGTTTTACCTTTCCGTGGAACCCGAGGAACTGGTTCAAAGGAACCTATCCAAGAATGCCACGCTGGATTATTGGGAAAGCGGCATGGACCTGGGGCTTTCCCGCGACATGTTCGACAGTTTTTTAAAATATCAAACCCTGGTGCAGGAGACCTTCCGCAAACTGCAGCGCACCTACGACTTCGACATCGTGGATGCAAACCGCTCGATGGATTCCATCACCAAGGAGTTGCGCAAAAAGATAGCGGCTCTTTTGGAGGGCAAATAATTGCGCGCCGTGCTGCGGCGCTGAGAGCCTGCTGCGAAATCCTTACCACTGGATCCTTATCACTGCGCTCCGGCGGGGTAACTGTTGGTGGCTGGGGGCAAATTGGTGATGGTGCCGGCATGAACTGCGGCATCAGCGCCCTGGCCAGGGCGGCGGCCATCCCGGTGCAGTTTGAAAAGGGAATCGAACCGGCGCTTCTGGCTCTCATCCAAGTCATCCCGTATT
The DNA here is from genome assembly GCA_027451565.1 of Limisphaerales bacterium. GTDB lineage: Bacteria > Verrucomicrobiota > Verrucomicrobiia > Limisphaerales > UBA11358 > UBA11358. The sequence continues at coordinate 6,324 of DAIDJC010000118.1, forward strand.
TGTTGCCTGGCATTTTGCCTCACACCCTGGACCACCTGCCTCATTTGGTCCTGGGAGGATTTTATGATGGTTTCAATATCCGCCCGCTGAACCGCAGAGAGATGCAATTCCATGTCCAGACGGTCCAAAAATTGTTTGCTCAGGATTTCAGGCTGTTTGAACTTGGAAAGACTGCCGTTTTTTGATGGAGACAGGGTGACCGTGGAAGACGCATGGATGGCATTGGGGGGCGCAGGAACCGCCGGGGCAACCACCCGGAGATGGGAAAGATCGGCGTAATTAACCAGAAGTCCACCGGAGATGACCCCGGCCCCAAAAATGACCACGGTTGCAACGATTATCTTCCAGTCATTCACGGAGAAGAATCGCCTTGATCCACCGAGGCAAGCAGCGTGTTTTCAAAATTCTGAGAGAGATCGTCACTTGCCGGCTTCGGGGTTGAGGCCAGGATAAAAGCCACAATGCCGCATAGCAAGGCAATGGCCACGGAAGACATGGCCCCACGCCACAAGCCCCGAACCCATTGGGAGATGCATCCAGAGCCCGGACGATCTTGAACCAGCGCGGAAATGCGTTTCTCGAAGGCGTAGGGCACATGGTCAACGGGCGGATTGTCACGGGCCGCCTGAATCAACTTTTCCTGTAAATCTTTGAGTTTCATTTTGACCTTCAAAAAATTGGACGCGCAAAATTTGCGCACGGTTACAAATACTTTTCCTTGGTTATGCGTGCAAGTATCTTCCTCATTTCACCCCTGGCCCGAAAAGCCCGCACCTTGACCAATGGCACCGACCATCCGGTCAGGGAGGCAATTTCACGCACGCTTCGGTCCTCAATTTCCAAAAGGGTGATGATGAGCCTGGCATCCGGCGATAATTTTTCCAACACCTTGTCCACCAGCAATTTGGCGGCAGCAGCCTGATCCGAATCCCCGTCTGGAGCGGTCATGATCCGGTCAATCCAGTCCTCCTGCTCCTCGGAAAAATCAGAAAAGGAGGATTCCCGGTTGCGTTGGTGCGCCCGCAAAAAGTCATAGCAGGTGCGCACGGTCATGCGCATCAACCAATGCTCGAAAGGGGCCTCATTCCGGAAGGTTTTGAGTTTATCAAAGGCTTTCAGCCAGACTTCCTGGGCGATGTCCTCGACCTCGCTTTCCCTGCGGGCATAGCGCCGCGCGGTGGCAAACACCCTGGGTGAATACCTTGCCACAAGCGGCTCAAAGCTGGAAGCGTCGCCCGCCAAAACCGCTGCGATCAACTCCGCTTCAGACCGTTCCATGAGCTGTGAACCCGGTTTAATGGTTCACACCCAGCATTGCCTCCAACTCGCGTGAAAACGATGTGATGCATTCCGCCGCCAGATGGGGTTGTTGGAGGAGAATCATCAGCCTATCCTCGATTTGGGTTGGCCTGGCCCGGATCAATTCCGCCGCGGCCACAATGTTGGAGAGCCGCCCGGTGACATCGTGCCGCATCTCCCTCAATTTGATCAATAAATGCTCGACCTGCTCGGGACTGAGATTCACGGGGGCATTGGGTCGTAAACTTGATGTCATCCGCCAATAATCAGGTATTAAGGAGGCTGAAATCAAGCGGCATTCCTGCCTGAGCCAGTCAAAAATGGCAATGGATGGTTCACCGTGAGCCGCCTTCCACCCCGGCCAAATTCGGAAAACCAGCAGTCCGGAGGGCTTCCCACCCATAAATCGCCGGACTGGCCGGCCTTGGTCCCGAAAGCGGCCAGGCAAATCTTTCTCAGGCATGATTTCACTGGTAAAAATAACCCAGTTCCCTGAGCGAGGAATAAGCCTGAGACCGCTCCGCAGTCGCCCGCCCGATGATGATATGATCCAGCACTTCAATTTTCAACAATTGACCGGCACGGATCAGGTCGCGTGTGGCTTTGATATCCGCCTCGCTGGGGGTGGGGTCGCCGCTTGGGTGGTTGTGGGCCAGAATTATGGCAGCGGCGTTGGCGGCAATGGCGCTGTGGAAAACCTCGCGCGGATGAACCAGGATGGTGTCCAGCGTGCCATTGCTGATTTCCTGCACGCGTATCAGCCGGCGTCTTGTGTTTAATAGCAGGACTTGGAGCGTTTCCACCCGTTTATCCAGGCAGGAATCGGCGATCAATTTCACCACCTCAGCGGGTTGATCCAGCAGCGGGGATTGGGACTGCAACTCGGCCGCCATTTTGCGAGCCAAGGCAAAAGCGGCCATGAGTGTGACCGCCTTGTCCCGGCCTATCCCCTTGATTTTTCGTAAATCCTCCAAGCTGGCGCTGGACAAGGCCTGCAAGGACCCAAAGGTTTGGATCAATTGGCGCGACACCTCCACGGCGTTCATTCCCTTGAGCCCGGTGCGCAAAAGAATGGCCACCAGTTCGGCATTGCTCAAGGCGGCGGCGCCCACTTGTATCAATCTTTCCCGGGGACGCTCCCCGGCAGGCTGGTCCTTGATGCGAAGATGACTGGTCACGCACTTGTTTAGGCCATTTCCCATGAGCTTTTCAATGCCAAAGTTTGGGTTTTCCGGCAACAAATGTACTTTTTAAAATGGCGAAGGGAATTTATTTCTGCCTTTTGAAAACCACTGCCATGGTGTTGGTTTAAATTGATTTTCTAGAAATTAAAAAAACTTCAATGACGGCTTTTCAAATGTCCTTTACAAGGACACGAACAGGAACGTCCAAGGCTTTCGCGATTCGCCTTAATGCAATCAAAGAAACGTGTTCCTCTCCTCGCTCGACTCTTCCAAAATAGTTCGGGTGCAAATCCGCTTTTTCGGAAAGGCGCTCCTGACTCAAGCCAAGCCGGGTCCGCCTTTTGCGGATGGCGGCACCTAAAATAACTCGATAATCAGACTGCGGCACAGACAGAGATAAAAACAGGCCCTGAATCAAATCACCACACCGCTAAGTGGATGATTATATTTTGAGTTTTTTCTTGCGCTTATTGGATCATTCTTGGAGCATTCGAATGCTGGTATTTTTTCAAACAAATCATGAATGAAACCAAACTTTTTTGCAGGGGTTTTCGCATAGTCTTGAAGTCGTTAGTTCTGGCTTTTTTTATTGGGAATT
>DAIDJC010000119.1 GCA_027451565.1 Limisphaerales bacterium
ATGGGCGACTTCATCATGAAAACCTCTGAAGAAGAGTTAATCATGCGTGGGCAGCAACGTCAAGAGTAAATCTGCGGTCCCGCCGCAGGTCGCCCCCGCTCCTTTCATCGAGCGGCTGCTTGCTTCCGGGCGGTTCCTTTGCGAGAGTGGGGCGTCTGAGCTGGACCATTGTGGTTTGCCATACCGCAATGCCTTAGCCTCAGAATGCACAGCTGTTGCCGACGCCCAATCGCAGCAGCGCCTGAAAGCCAGACCTGAATCGGCGGTCTTCGACAGCAGATTGGGTAAATGCCGGTGTGGCGAAATGGCAGACGCACAGGACTTAAAATCCTGGGACCTTAAAAAGTCGTGTGGGTTCGAGTCCCACCACCGGCACCACTAGCAGACGTCAATCATGGGCTTTGCCGACCGGGACTCCTGTTTTTTTTCGCTTGAATGGGGTGCCCAGGGTGGAAGAACAGCCGGGTGCAGATGGCGATCAGGCCTTGATTTTCTTGACGAAACGGACGAAGCCATGGACCTGATCCTGAATGCGTTTGTTGATTTCAGGACTGGTGATATTTCCAGAAGAATCCAGCGTTTGGTGAATTTGCGGTATGAAAACTCTGGATGGGAAAATATGCGCGTTGCGGTAGCCAAAAACCTCCTGTAATTGCTCCACCGGGCGCAAGGCGCCCCAGGCGCCGGCCGAAATACCCGTGAAACAGACGGGTTTGGCCTCAAAACTTTCCGGGAATTTGAGAAGGTCTATAAAATACTTGAGTACGCCAGGCATGCCGCCATTGTATTCAGGGGTGACCACATGCAGTCCATCGCTGGCCAGAACGGCTTGGGAGTAAGGGTCAAAGGAAGCCGGCTTGGCTCCGTAGGCGGATGGCAAAAACACCTCGGCTGGAAGCAGTGCCAGGTCCAAAACCTGGACGGGAATGTTTAAGGATCGGTATTGATTTTCAACGATTGCAGCAACCTTTCGGGAGTTGCTACCAGGGCGGTTTGTGCCGGATATGATGGCAATCATGGCTTGAAATATAGAATAGGTCGTGTTGTTTGCAAACAGGGTTCCAGGGGTGTTTTTAGCAGGGAATGAAAGCCTATTAAATTTTGTTTATGAGGGGCGCAGACGAGGTGACCGCCGAAACCCATTCTGGATCCATAACCACCAGACCATCCAGCAGGCTTCGGCCACGATGTCCCTCGATAGTTTGGAGGTGCCTTCCACCCGGTCGGCAAAAGTGATGGGCACCTCCGCAATCCTGAACCCATTCCGCCAAAGACGGTGGGTAAGCTCGATTTGAAAACTGTACCCGTTGGACTGAATTTCATCCAGCCGGATGGATTCCAAGCAACGACGGTGAAAGCATTTGTAGCCGCCCGTGGGATCGGAAAAGGGCATTCCGGTGATGAGGCTCACGTAAACACCGGCGAGCCGGCTGAGCAGCAGCCGTTTCAGCGGCCAGTTAAGAACCCGCACGCCGCCCGAGTATCTGGATCCAAGAACCAAATCCGCATTTTGAGCCGCTTCTAGAAACCGGGGAATTTCCCCAGGGTCATGGGAGAAATCGCAATCCATTTCAAACACATGCTGGTAAGTGTGCTGCAGTGCCCATTGGAATCCGGCTATGTAGGCGCGCCCCAGCCCGTTTTTTTCGGTGCGGTGCAACACATGCACCGAAGGATGCCGAAGCGCCAAGTCGTCAGCCAGCTTGCCTGTGCCATCCGGTGAATTGTCATCCACCACCAGCACATCCACCCCCACCGGAAGGGACAAAAGTTTTTCGACCATGCGCGGAAGGTTTTCCCGCTCATTGTAGGTGGGCACGATGACAAGCGTTTGGTTCATTCAAGCTGCCGGGGGATTGTCCCGGATTTTCGTATGAAAACAAGCGGACATTTTGGTCATTTTCCAACCATGCGCGTTGGTGGCATTCCGGTTGGATTGTTGGTGGCCGCCAAGTCTGGAAAACAAGCCCTGCGGCTGTGGAAAAGATCCATGATCAAAAAACTGAGCACACAAATGGAGGGTTGCCAGTGTTACCCAAGCCCTTAAAATAGCGCAATGCTGGCATCTTTGCTTTTTGACTTGGCAGACCCGTACTACCTGATTTGGCACCCATGGTATTTGCTGCTGGCCCTGCTCCAGGTATGGATGCTGGTGGATGCGGTGCGCAGGGAGGAATGGCTTTGGGCAGTATTCATTTTTCTGGGTTTTGGATTGGTCGCAGTATTTTATTTTCTGCTGGTTTACCGCCCGAACAATGCGCAAGGACAGGGGTTTGAGCTGCCGGGTGCGCGCGCAGGCGAAAGAATCAAGGTTTTGCAGGAAAAAATCCGGCGCCTGGATAATGCCTACCACCATTTTCAACTTGGCGATCTTTATTTTCAAAAAGGACGCTATGAAAAGGCGGAAGCGTGTTACCGCGCGTCCCTGGACAGGGACGGTCAGGATTTGGATGCGCGCGCCCATTTGGGCCAATGCCTTTTGAGACAGGGCAAGGCTGCTGAGGCCCGTCCTCTCCTGGAGGCGGTCTGTCAAGAAAATGCCCGCCATGATTTCGGTTACACTCTCATGGCATACGCGGAAGCACTCACCGCAGTGGGTGAGAACGAAACAGCCTGGAATGTATGGAAAAAGGTCGTCGGCGAACATGCTTATGCCCGGGCCAAGGTCCAGTTTTCCAAACTTTGCATCAAACGTCAGGAATGGCAGCAGGCGCGGTTACAGCTTGAGGAAGTCCTCGCTGAGGATCGCAACGCCCCGGCTTTCATCCGCAAGCGGGATCGGGTTTGGGTGGTCCAAGCCCGACAGTTGCTGCGCACCCTCCCGCGTTGATGCCATAAGCTCTTTTTCTGGATTTTGGTTTCCGGCGCCATGGAATTATCCTAATTTGAGCCTGTGTCCAGACTCATTGCCATTGTTGGTCGCCCCAATGTGGGAAAATCAGCCCTTTTCAACCGCCTTGTTCGGCGCCGCATAGCCATTGTGCATGATCAACCCGGTGTCACCCGCGACCGTGTCAGCGCAGAAGCAGAGTGGCAAGGACAACCTTTCACCCTTGTGGACACGGGTGGCATTGGCCTTTTGCGGGGCGAAAAGGCTCCAGATGTGATCGTCCAGGCGGCCATGCAGCAGGTGGAACTGGCTATCGAAGCCGCCCAGGTGATTTTTTTGGTTGTGAATGTCCAGGATGGCATTGCTCCGCTGGACCGAGAAGTGGCGGTGCGCTTGCGGCAAAGCGGCAAGCATATACTTTTGGTTGCCAACAAGGTGGATACTGAGCGGCACGAAAAATGGGCCGATGAATTTTCGGCTCTCGGTTTTGGCCCGGCTTTTCCCGTCAGCGCCATTCACGGTGAAGGGTTGGAAAACCTGATGTCGGCAGCCTTGGCACACTTTCCCCAAATCGCCGCCTGCCCTTCACAAAAACCTGATTCAAGCCCTGTCGAAACTTTGACAGAACCTTCGCAGGAGCAATCCGGCGTGTCGAAAGACGAGGCAGGCGATCCAGGCCGGGGGCCTTTAAAAATCGCGATTGTTGGACGACCCAATGTGGGCAAATCCTCGCTGGTCAATGCCTTGACCCAGTCTGAGCGTGTCATCGTTTCACCCATTGCCGGGACGACCAGGGATTCAGTGGACGTGCCTCTGACAGTGCAGACGGATGGCGTTTCGTCCCATTATGTCTTGATAGACACCGCAGGCATCCGCAAATCAAGGCAGGTGGATGAATCGGTTGAATTTTTCAGCGTCCAACGCGCAGAAGATTCCATTCGGAGAAGCGACATCACAATCCTGGTTCTGGACGCCGAGCAGGGCATAACCGAGCAGGACAAAAAAATAGCCGAAGTCATTGTGGAAAGCCGGCGTTCATGCATTGTCGTGATCAATAAATGGGACTTGTTTGACGAGGAGACCAAGGCGGCGCGGAAGGAGGAAATCAACCGGCGCGACCGGAAGGACCGTCGGGAAGGCCAGGGAAAAGACCTTACCACGCTGGGTGAGTTTGGTGAATGGGTTCAAAAAAAGCTTTTTTTCCTCGATTATGCGCCGGTGATATTTACCTCCGCCAAATCTGGGTTTCACTTGGACAGGCTGTTGGAATCCGTACGGTATGTGGCGGCCCAGTTGGGGCAGAAAATTCCCACAGCCCTTTTGAACCGCACACTGCGGGATGCGGTGGAGAGAAGACAACCCGTGAGCGATGCCGGTCATCGTTTGACATTTTACTATGCCACCCAAGTCCGACAGGCTCCCCCCACCTTCCTGCTCTTTGTGAACAGGGATGAATTATTTTCTGATCCCTATAAAAAATACCTGGCAGGCTGCATGCGGACTGCCTTTGGTTACGAAGGTTGTCCAATCGTTTTGGCAGCCAAACCCCGACCCAAGACTATAGCCCCCATGCGAAAGCATAGCGGCGAGCCCCATTCCCGAAGCCACCATAAGCATAAAGCCAGACGCCGTGCCAATCCAGCGCCGGGGCGGGCTAAAAGTCGAAGGCCATGATTGCAAATACTTATCAATCAGTATTTAAAATGTAAATCCGTTGCGTAAACCGTTCGAAAAGTGGGGCAACACCCCTGATAGAGAACCCCAATTGACGAGGGAATACCCGATTAAAAGTTATTCACCAACCCTTCAAAAACCCCCTGTAAATTCGGCCTATTTTGTTAAAAAAGAAAAAAACCACTGTGATTCACTTGGGAATAACGTTTCCGTAAATTTTTTGAAAAATTTCTTGAATCATACCACGGGTGGTGGTAGTCTCGATTTTGTTCCCCAATTAGTGGGGGGCTTCCTATTTGAGGAAAAATCAAGCGCCCAAGAAAAACTGACCATTTAACGTACTTTTTCAGCGGTTGTCGCGCCCAGACCGACTGGAGAAAAACCCATAACAATCCACCCCCAAAGACCATGATCCATGCTCGCGAGGAAGTTTCGTCTGCACCTTCTAAACCCATCAGCCGTCGTGCTGGTCATTTGCCCGTAAAAAGGGATAAAAAGACCGTCAAGTCCAAGCTCGAAGCCGGCTCCAGCCACCTTGCGGTGGAGCGTGTCTTCAGCGACGCCAAAGTAAAGCCATTTGACCAAATTGAATGGGACCTGCGCACGGCTGAAATCACGGATGATGCCGGCAAGGTGATTTTCAAGCAGGAAAAGGTGGAAGTGCCCAAGTCATGGTCCGTGCTGGCGACGAAGGTGGTGGTCTCGAAGTACTTTTACGGGGAACAAAATACTTCTGAGCGGGAGGTGTCTGTGCGCCAGTTGATTCATCGTATTGCCAGGACCATTGCCGATTGGGGTGTGGCGGATGGGTATTTTGACAGCGCATCGGGGGAGATTTTTTATGATGAGCTGACTTGGTTGTGCTTGAACCAATATGGGGCGTTTAATTCCCCGGTGTGGTTTAATGTGGGGTTGTACCATCAGTATGGCATTGGCAAGAACTCAGGGCGCGGCAACTGGTTTTATAACCGGCAAAAGGGAGAGGCAGAAAGAGCATCCACACAATATGAATATCCCCAAGGCAGCGCTTGTTTCATACAAAGCGTGAAGGACAACATGGAAGACATCATGCATCTGGCTTACAGCGAAGCCATGCTCTTCAAATACGGCTCTGGAACCGGCACAGACCTGACCCCGATCCGATCGAGCCGTGAGAAGCTGAGCGGCGGAGGGCGCCCCAGTGGTCCCATGAGCTTCCTCAAGGTTTATGACCAGGTAGCGAACGTGGTGAAATCCGGCGGCAAAACCCGTCGGGCCGCCAAGATGAACACCCTCAGGGACTGGCATGGCGACATTGAGGAATTCATTGACGCCAAGCAAAAAGAGGAAAAGAAGGCGTGGGCGCTCATTGAGCAGGGGTATGATGGAAGCTACAATGGCGACGCCTACGGCAGCGTGATGTACCAGAATGAAAATCTTTCCGTTCGGGCCAGCGATGAGTTCATGCAGGCGGCCGTGGAGGGGCGTGAATGGTGGACCCGCACCGTGACCGGTGATCGTCCACTCGAAAAGAAGCAAGCCAGCCGGTTGCTGGATAAAATCGCTGAGGGCACGCATATTTGCGGCGACCCTGGCATCCAGTATGATGGCGCCATTCAGAAATGGCACACATGCAAGGGCACCGAACCCATACACTCCACGAATCCATGCAGTGAATATGTGTTTGTGAACAACACCGCCTGCAACCTGGCCTCCCTCAACCTCATGAAATTCAAGCGTGAGGATGGGGTCTTTGACATCCAGCGTTTCAAGGCAGCCGTTCGCATTTTCATTACCGCCCAGGAAATCCTTGTGGATAACGCCAGCTACCCGACCAAGGATATTGCTGAGAATTCGCATATTTTTCGCACCTTGGGCCTGGGTTATGCCAACCTGGGGTCGCTCTGCATGAGCTATGGGCTGCCCTATGATTCAGATGAGGGCCGCGCCCTGGCCGGATCCATCACTTCCATCATGACAGGGCACGCCTACACCCAAAGCGCGGAAATCGCCTCCAAGATGGGGGCATTTGCCGGCTATCGGGATGCCCGTTGTGCCGGTGTTCCAAAACCTGTCATGCGCGATAATGTGAAGTCCATGATGGACGTGATCCGGATCCATCGCGATGCCGTGGAGGGGATTCAGCCCAGCAGGGAATTTAATTACCTCAAAGAAGAAGCCCGCAAATGCTGGGATGCCGCTATTTTGCATGGCGACCAGTCGGGATATCGCAACGCCCAGGTCACCGTCCTGGCTCCCACTGGCACCATTGCCTTCCTCATGGATTGCGATACGACCGGCATTGAGCCTGACATAGCCTTGGTCAAATACAAGTTACTGGCCGGCGGAGGCATGCTCAAGATTGTGAACCGCGGCGTGCCCGATGCCTTGCGGCGCCTGGGTTATTCCGAGGCTGAAATCACCCGCATTGTGGCTCACATTGAGAAATTCGACACCATCGAAGATGTCGAGGAAGGCGGGCAGAAGGTTTCTGCCGGGCTTAAGCCGGAGCATCTGCCTGTTTTTGATTGTGCCTTCAAGCCGGCGCGGGGCAAGCGGAGCATTGGTTACATGGCCCACCTGAAAATGATGGCTGCCGCCCAGCCATTCATCAGTGGCGCCATTTCCAAAACCGTCAACATGCCCAATGAAAGCACCGTGGCGGAAATTCGAGACACCTACGTGAAGGCCTGGCAAATGGGCTTAAAATGTGTGGCGATTTATCGCGATGGCTCCAAGCGCTCGCAGCCCCTCAACACGAAGAAAACCAACGATGGCGCCGCCAAATCCAGCTCTGAAACCGCCACATTGGAACACCGGCTTCAGGAATTGCAGGGGGAAGTGGACCGTCTCCGTGCAGACTCCGGCAAACCGCTTCGTCGTCGCCTTTCGGACACGCGGCATGCCTTGACCCATAAATTTGACATTGCCGGGCATGAAGGGTACCTCACGGTGGGCCTCTTTGAGGATGGCCAGCCCGGGGAATTGTTCATCACCATGGCCAAGGAAGGATCCACCATTGGCGGCCTCATGGACAGCATTGGGACTCTTACCAGCATGGCTTTCCAATACGGTGTGCCCCTCGATGCCTTGGTGCGCAAGTTTGCCCATCAACGGTTTGAACCCAGCGGGTTCACCAAAAACGCCGAGATACGCAACGCCTCCTCCATTACGGATTATGTTTTCCGGTGGCTCGCCATCCAGTTCGTGCCGGGTTACCGCGAGGGCATTCAGGCAGCACGTTCCCAGCCGGAACTTGTCATGCCTGGTCTCATTGAGGAGATGAAAAAGCATGTCAACCGGCCCGTTCCCGAACTTCCGATTGCCGAGGATACGGATTTATTATCCCGCGAATCCGGCGCCGGGGGCCGAAGGCAGGATCATGCCAACCGTTTGACCCAGATGATCACCAACCAACAGGATGCGCCCACCTGTCCCAACTGCGGCAATGTGGTGGTGCGCAATGGCGCTTGCTATAAATGCTTGAATTGCGGTGAGAGCCTTGGCTGTTCCTGAGCGTGTCTTTCCCTCCGGCCGCTGCCGCTTCCTTGATTTCTAGGAAACGGCGGCGGCTTGGATGGCAGGGCCCAAGGTGGGTGGGGATTCCATTCCAGCGCTTTTGCCATTCCCCCCGGTTTTTATTTGCCTTCGGGCATGGCCTGTGGAAGTGTATGAGTCATGAGACGCTCCTTAGTCCAATCTTCATTGCTTCACACCCTGCTGGCTATCACTGTCATGATTTCCCTGTTTTCATTTAAAGCGCGGGCTGACATGCCCAAAGTCGGGGACCCGGCCCCTCTTTTCAGCGCCATGGATCAAAATGGCACCAACTTCAACCTCTCTGACTTGATCGGCAAAAAAAATGTGCTGCTCTATTTTTATCCAAAGGATTTCACCGGTGGCTGCACCAAGGAAGCCTGCGGCTTGCGCGATCGCATGGGTGATCTTCAGGCTGCCAACGTGGCGGTGGTGGGCGTAAGCCATGATGACGTGGACAGCCACAAACGTTTCGCTGAAAAATACAATCTCGACTTCACCCTTCTCGCGGATCCCCAAAACAAGATCATTTCCTTGTATGACGTCAAAATGCCCATGATATCAATGTCCAAACGGGTCAGTTTCCTCATTGGCTTGAATGGGAAAATCGTTCATGTGACGGATGCCATGAACCCAAAGATTCATTTTGATGAAATGAAGGCAGCTATTGACGGGCTGAAACCCTGACAGTCCCAACGCAGTTCCGACGCTCTGCGCCAAAAACCATCTTCCATTCTAAGCTGCGGCGGAAAGCCCCTCGTTGTGTTGCCATCTGCCCCGGCAAAAGGACGTATCAGGGATCCATGCGTGTCGGGGGGATGGTTTCAGACCATTCCGGGCGGATAAAAAAGATCGAATTTTCATCTCGCTATCATAGATTAGGGCGATGTCCATGAATTTGGTCGTAAATGAAATTTATCTGAGTCTTCAGGGGGAGAGCACCTTTGCAGGTTTGCCATGCATTTTTATCCGGCTGACAGGGTGTGATTTGCGTTGTTCTTACTGTGACACGGCTTATGCCTTCACCGAGGGACAGCGGCAATCGGTGGACAGCATTTTGGAACGGGTGGGGGACTTGGCACGCCCGTATCGAGTCGTTGAAAAACCGGGGACAGAAGGGATTTTGCCCTTGGTGGAACTTACCGGCGGCGAACCTTTGCTCCAGCCAAATGTGCTGCCGCTAATGAGTCAATTATGCAATTTGGGAAACACCGTGTTGATTGAAACCAGCGGTGCCCATGACATTTCCAAGATTGATCCCAGGGTCCGGAGGATCATGGATTTCAAATGTCCGGGTAGCGGCGAGGAGCGCCGGAACCTTTTTAACA
>DAIDJC010000120.1 GCA_027451565.1 Limisphaerales bacterium
AATGAACCCGTACTTGGGTGAGCCGGTTTGGTAAAATGAGGATTGGGCACAAAAACTGCAATTCTCAGAGCACCCGCCTGCCTTGGCATTCACGATGGAGCAGAGATGGATTTTGTTGCCCTTGAATTTTTCCCGGATGCGGTTGGCCCACGACAGCAAGTCCAGAATGTCGCTGGAATTTTCCAGATGAAACAAGGGGAGCATGTCTTCGCGCGAAACGGATCCCCCCAGAAGAACCTCACGCCCAACCCGGGCGATGTGATCGTGCATTTTTGTGTCAACCAAGTTCTCTTCCATGGTTGACATGCTATCCGCCCACCGGCAGGCGTTCAAGCCTTTCAAACTCAATGAATGATTTTTCCCAGAATGTCATCCCGTGAGACGGGACCAAATGACCTGCTGTCGGTGCTGTTATTACGGTTGTCGCCCAGGACGTAATACTGGTTGGCACCTACGCAGATGAATTCATCCTCGTTCTTTTCATACGCATACGTGGGCATGCCCGGCGAAAGGTAGGGTTCGGAAAGTGGTTGCCCATTCACAAAAACCTTTCCGTGCTTGAAGTACAGGGATTCGCCAGGCAACCCAATGATCCTTTTAACCACCAAAGTGCCGTCCTGAGGGTCCCGGGTTTCCACCACATCCGTCCGTTCTGGATCGTGGGTGACGTAGGCAAGCCGGTTGACGAAATAGCTTCCGTGGTTCACCAAATTGGGGAGCATGCTCGGGCCGGATACGGATACTGATTGGAGCACAAACCGGCTGATCAGGAAGTAGCTCAAAAAGCTTAAACTCAGAACCACCAAAAGTTCAGCCAAGAACTGAACCATGCGCTGCCAACTAAACTTGAATTTTATACCTGAGAAGTAGGCTTGAACTGGGAGCGTCCAAGATTTTGTCGTTAAATTAGACATGTCCTAAAATAGCACAGTTTGAAAAGTAGTCAATATTTGGGATATAAAAAATGCTGGTAAAAATCGAGATCGCGTGGTGGATTTAATTTAAATATTTGTAAATAAATGATTTGTATAAAAATTGGATGGTGGAATTGAAATTGAGGTGGGGCCGTGGATGCGTTTTGTAAATCGGATAAAGGTCCGTCCTAGACAGTTTCAACATCGCTGGGACGGGTACGCGACGGCGACAGGGAAATCCATGCGGCAAAAACCGCGCGGCTTGGATCATGCGTCAGGGCGGACTGCGAGCGCGCCCAAAACGCCGCTTTCGCCCCCGCACCACGCAAAGCCACTTCGCCGGGCATTTGGCGGTGGGTGACTTTTATCAGGGAGGCCAGAAAGTCGTTGGCGAATGGTTTGGAGCCTCGTGTCAAAACGATAACCTTTGGCAAAATTGTCGCCATATTCCTGGCGCAATGTGCCAACACGGGTATCACCTCGTTTTTCAAGAATTTGGCCATTCTCGTCGCGCGGATGGCCATCAAGTCCGTCGCTCATGGTATTCTTATGGTTGCTTGATGATAGAATTGATACAACGCAACCGGGCTTGTTTTAGGTTTCGACAAGGTCTTGGAGCTGCAAACTCTGCGGCCTTCGCGTTTCATCCCCACGAGGGACGAAAATGTCTATTTGTAGCGGTTGCTTTTTCAGCAACCCCCACCAATAGTGCTAAACTATCTCAAAGAACTGTGGCCAGTTTCGAATCACTCGAAATAAATGTCAAAAAATTTTTGAAAAGTGTTAATATAGTGTTAATATGTAGCACAAATGGGCGAAGAACTACACAACTTGCCGAAACGGCTATCTGAAGTCCGCACCCTTGCCAACCAGAGCCAGACCGAGTTGGCTGGGAAATTGGGCGTGTCCGCTTCACTCATTTCCCATTGGGAAAAAGGCACGCGCACCCCGGACGAATCACAACTGCTCGATCTTGCCCGGCACATGGGCGTTGCGCTGGATTATCTGCTCAATTCCGAAATACGGCCACACTTCAAATGCCGCGCGCAGACGACTTCCCACCAGCGCGACGAAATTGATCAGACCATGCTCGATGCATCCGCGCAGCTTCACTTCGTGGATACCGCGCTGCGCATGGTCAAGCAGCCGCCGGTGCCGTTCAGTCTCTGGGCGGAGTTTGATTCGTTTGCCAATCTGCCGAATATCGCCGGCAATCTCCGCGATACGCTCAAACTCAACCGGCGTGTCACGCTCGTGGAGTTGAAGCAGGCGTTGTCCGAGCGGAACATTTTTGTTTTCGATTGGGCGATGCCTTGGCATTTGTCCGGCCTGTCCTATCGCGGACCGTTCACCGCCATTTTCATCAACGCCAAGCACTCCGCCGCACGCCGCTTGTTCACGCTCGCCCACGAGTTCGCTCATGTTGTATTTCACCTGGGTCGCGAAGATCGCGAGACCCGCCAGCGCATTGATACCGTGGTTTCCGGTCTCGCCTCTCACCGCGACCCGTTGGAAAAACAGGCCAACGCTTTCGCCGGTGAATTTTTGATGCCGGAAGCCGACCTGCAAGCCGTTGTGAAATCCCATGGCTCACGACTCAAGGAACCATCCTGCCTGGAGCGCGTTGCACAGGAGTTCAATGTGTCCCGCGACGCCATCTTTTACCGGCTCACCAAGCTCAATGTCTTTCGCTGGACCGAAAAGAATAAGTATTTTCGGAGCGACTTCCAAACGCCGCCAGCCCCGCCTTTCCGCGTCGAGGATATTGACGCCCAGGTTGACGCCCGGTTCCGCAACGTGGCGCTGACGCTGCATGAAGACGGACAGATTTCCAACGGTAAACTGGCACAGTGGTTTTTCACCCAGCGCCACGTCGTCGAGGAATATCTGGCCGAACTGGCGCGGGATAAAGACCTCACCATCCTGGACGATTGCAACCATGAGGGGGAACCAGCCGGGTCATCATAAATGGATTCACTGGTCTTCGACA
Source organism: Limisphaerales bacterium (assembly GCA_027451565.1). Lineage (GTDB taxonomy): Bacteria > Verrucomicrobiota > Verrucomicrobiia > Limisphaerales > UBA11358 > UBA11358. The sequence continues at coordinate 2,905 of DAIDJC010000120.1, forward strand.
CCTCCGCCCTCCTCAACTTTGGTCATCGTGGCGAACTCACCCCGTTGCTCAAAAAACTTTCTGGAGAATTTAAACTGCTGACCACACCGGGCGCGCGGGCCGAGCTGACCGATCCAAAACGAAAGGAATATTACGCGGATTTTTTAGGCCGACATTTCACGGTTCAAAGCGCCGCCACCTCGCTGTTTGCTGTCGCCACCCTGGCCCGGCTCAACCGCGCCATTGACCCCGGTGAAATCACCGTGATGACGCTCGCCAAGGAGGTCAACGGCATGGCCGTGCTCGATGAAACCGCCGCCCGCCGGGAGGCCAAATCGCTCGATCTCCGTTTCACAGGCACGCTTGGCCTCCTGCATCAGGGCCTTCAGAGAAAATGGCTGACTGAAACCGAATGTCTGGCCCGCGTCGTCAAATTGTGCGACGCGGGCTTTTTCATTCCCCGCCCCGCCGCCAGCCAGACCTTTGCTGATTATCTTCGCGCCATTGAATAGGTCATGCCAGGATGGCGCTTGGATAATGCGTAAAATTTTTTCTTTAATGGGTTGTGACGTTGCGTGTCAGGCGTTGTTGCGAACAGTATCTGGCGAGATAGAACCTCCATGGCGCGGATGGTCTTGCGCAAGTGACAAATGAGACCCGGAAAATTTCCCTTCTCGCGGGCGTGGAATCACGGGGCGATATTCAGTCCTTCCCACCGGACGTTCCACCTGCCGTTGTCTGGAAATCCGGGGGCATGGCGTGAGGGGGCGCCATCCCAGCCAGCAGCCATGAAGGCGGCGGCATAGAGCAAGCCTCCATTGGCGGGCAGGTAGATGGGCAATCCGGGTCTTTGATACACGTGTCCGTTCAGCGCATAATGATTTTTGGGCGTGTCCAGGAGCAAAGCGTCCACGGCCCGGTCCGGTTCGCCCAAGCGGGCTGCGGTCATGGCCATCATGGGATAATCCCATCCCCAAGTGGTAGGCCAATTCCAATGCTGCCAGACCCAATCCAAGGAGGCACGCATGATGGCAGGATCCATGCCTTGACCGGGGATAAAACTCATGGCGGCCAACACAGCGGGGTGGTCCCTGTTCCAAACTGGATCGGTGTAGGATTGGGGGGTGGTTTCGGTGAAAAGATATTTGCCATCCGCCACCGAGGGTTTGGCGAGGTGATCCAGAACGTCCTGCCAATGAGGTTTGGGCGGGAGCCCCATTTGGATTCGCCAGGCCTGCGCCGTGGCCAGAGCCCAGCGCCAATAGCTTAATTCAAAGGTTGGGTTGAGGGTTCGGTTTTTGGGAAAGATTTCCTGTGCGGTTTGGAGCGTGGGTCCCAGCACGTAGCGATGACCGGCCTGGTCCCATGCGGCGTAGCTGGCCATGAAATCCGCCGTGGCAAACACGATGGCCTGGTAGCGGTGCAACGTGGCCTGGCCTGGCTGGAGGCGGCGGCACAATTCCGCGTAAAAAATGGGGTGTGGCTCCTCCCAGACCAGGAATGGACCCACGGGCGATGGCGATTCCACCCCATCCGGGCTGGTCATTTTGGGCCAGCGCGCCCCTTCGTAGCCCTGGCTGCGGGCCGTGGCTTGGGCACGCGGCAGTATTTGATCATAAAACCCCAAAGATTTTTCCAAAAGAGGCAGCCGGCCCCATAAGGCAAAATGCGCCTCGTGCCACCAATGCATCTCGAGGTGAAACTTTCCATACCAAGAGTTGCAGGTCAGCCCGGTTTCCGCCGGGGGATGGCTTGCGGCGCTTTGAATGGCAGTCAGGTATTGGGAGAGAACAATGCGCCGCTCCAGTTCAAACCACCGGGGATCACTGCTTCCGGATAAATCAATGGCGCCGCCATTCTGCCAGAACTGGTGCCAATGCCTGGCGGCAGCCGCTGCCACCGTGGCAAACGAGGTGGATGCCATGGTGTTGGAGGGGCTGAAAGCGCCGATCCATTCAAGGTCATTTGCAGCATCGCCGATGGTGTTGGTTTGCAGCAGGACAAATTCCTGGGGTGCCACCCTGGACAGCCCGGCTCCGGGCGACCAGCGAGTCTCCATCACATAATGATCAGAATCCAATTGCCTGGTGAAACGAGCCTGATTGGGGTTCGGTTGGGTGCAAAGGGTGACCTGTCCGGAGGGATGGTCCCAAGCCATGGTTTGTGGTTCACCAGTGGGAAAGGGAAAGCGGATACGCAAGCCCAGCCGATGGGATCCCAACAATGAGGACCGTATTCGGACAGCCATGCCGTCCCGATCCGGGTCGGCCACGGTTTCAACCTCCACCGGCTGGCCATCGAGAAAAAAGCGGCTGGCAATGCAGCCATTCCATAAATCCAGAACCTGGTGAATGCCGGTGATATCTCCGGAAGCCACGGTTGAACCGTCCGCATGGCGCAGCCAGAGTCCAACCACGCCCAAGTCCATTCGATAGGGATTGGCGCGAAGCCATTCGCTGGCGGGGGATGATTGGTTGCGGGGAACATCCGCGTAGGGGACCATCCTGCCGTTTTCATCGGGAAATAATTTGAATGGATAATGGGCCAGGCTCCATCCCATGGGGTTGGGATTGCGGTGCCAGCCCCAATCTGAGAGGGTTCCCAAAGGAACACCCCGGACACAATCCTCAGGAAAAGTCTGCAACCCGGTGGCATCCACGGTAAAGCAAAAGGAACCATTGCCCACAGACAGGGGATTGGAAGGATCAAAGCGATTCAGCTCCACATCATGCCGGGTCACGAGGGCATGACGGTCAATGCGAGGCTGGGCGCCGGCTTCAGGCCCAAACCACAACATAAAAAAGCAGAGGAAACCATGGACCGGCCACCATGCATTGATCCTGGCGTGCAAGCCGCCCCTGCCATTGCCTTTTCGAAAGGGTGGTTTTTCGAAAAAAGAGGGGAATTTCATAAAGTACGCCGAAAAAGAAGGGTTCCCAACACCATGGAAACCAGTGCGAAAAGGGCGAGGAAAAAAAGGTCCTGCCGGATGGCCAACAGGGTGCCATCCTTGAGAATCAACTGTTTGAATCCGTGCACGGCGTAGGTGAAGGGGTCCACGGCGGCGATGCATTTCATCCAGGGTGGGAAAGACTGGGTGGGATAAACGGCGCCGCTGGGAAAATAAAGGACAGTATTGAGCATGCCAAAAATGGCCCTTGGCACCAGCGGATCATTCACGCGCACCATGAGCAGGAACATGAGGCTGATGAGGGCCAATGAAGTCAGGACCACCAGGACAAACATGCGTGCCAGCCGCAAGGGGTCCAGAGGATGTGGAACGCCCGCGATGAGGGAGCCGAGGGTGATCAGCACCACGCCTGCGATGACAGCCTTGAGAGTTCCGGCAAGGTTGAATCCCAGGATCAATTCAAATTTGGTGATGGGGGTGACGAGATACCCCTCATGAAGGCCTCGAGCCTTGTCATCAATGAAGATGATGCCGCCGCCGATCATGGCGGATACAAAAATGGCCAGGACCACCGTGCCCGCCAGCAGGTATTGGATATAGGGCACATAAGGATAAACCTCCACCACCTCCAAGGTCGCCTGCGATGAGGCGCGCGGCCCGACAACCGGGCCATTGTAAACAGGCATCAATTCATTGAGAACCGCCTCCACAGCAGAGGACGAAAAGGGATCCGTGTTGTCTTCCGCCAAACCAATCTGGGGGCTGCCGCCATCAAGCGATTTGCGGGAAAATTCCGGTGGGATTTCCAAAACCCCGTTGAGCCTGCCGTCTTTGAGGTCGGCCAGCGCGGCGGCACGATTTGAATAGGGAATGGTGACGAAGGTTTGGGCATTGGCGGCCACGGCTTGAAACATTTCCTGAAGCCGGATGGAAGGCAGATGATGGTCTTCGTTCAGGACGCCGATTTGAAGGTTTTTGACCTTGCCGCCGAAGGCGTAACCCAGGATGACCAACTGCACGAGCGGCACAAAGATGGAAACCAAGACCAGCACGGGGCTTCGCCGAAAACGGCGCAGGTCCCTCTCGATCATGGCCCAGACACGATGCATGGTCAGCGTTTGAAAAGGTAGGGGCTTTCTGCCGCCCCTGGCTCCTGGAGCCCATCCCTCAACTGCCGCCCGGTGTAATGGACAAAAACATCGTCCAGGGAGGTGCTTTGCACCGCCAGCGATGTGATGGAGACGCCAGCCGTGCGGGATGCTTCGATCAAAGCCAGGGTGGTTCGCGGCCCGTTTTGGGAAAAAATCCTGAAAACGGTTTCCTCTGCATGGACATCCGCCACATCGGGCAACTGGCGCAAGGTGTCTGCCCAATCCGGTTTCACCCCGGCAAAACTCACTTCCAGGATATTGCGCCCAGGCACAGAAGCCTTAAGTCTGAGAGGCGAATCCAAGGCCGCCAGTCGTCCATGGTCCACAATGGCAATCCGGTCGCACAGCTTGTCCGCCTCGTCCATGTAATGGGTGGTGATTAAAATGGTAAGGCCGCGGCTGGCCCTGAGGCGCGCGAGCATTTCCCAAACGGCCACGCGGGACACAGGGTCCAGTCCGGTGGTGGGTTCATCCAGAAAGAACAGGCGCGGCTGGTGCACCAGGCCGCGGGCGATTTCCATCCTGCGCCTCATGCCGCCGGAAAACATCCGGACCGGTTTGTCCGCCCAAGGTTCCAGGTCCACATCGCGCAAAAGATCCCGGATGACCTGCCGGCGCTGGTCCCGGCCCAGGCCATGGAGCTTGGCAAAAATGACGAGGTTTTCCCAGGCGCTCAACTCCAGGTCCGAAGTCATGGCCTGGGGAATGACACCAATGGTGCCCCGAACCTTGCCCGCCTCGCGCACCACGTCATACCCATTGACCATCGCCTGGCCCGAGGTGGGGGTCATCAGGGTGGTCAACATGCGGATGAGCGTGGATTTGCCGGCGCCATTGGGACCCAGCAACCCCAGAATCTCGCCCTGTCCCACCGAGAAGCTCAGGTGGTCCACCGCCGTGAATTCGCCGAAGCGTTTCACCAAGTCCCTGACCTCGATCACGGCCATGGTTTGGAGGCGGGCAGGTTGACTATCACGTAGGCGGTCATGCCCACTGCCAGCCGACGGTCCCGGTTGTCGCAGCGCAGGCGGATTTCAAAGGTGCGGATATCGCGCTTGGTGCGGCTGACATCGCGCTGGGTGGCATAATCGGCATCCACCCCCCGGTAAAACACGGTGCCTGAAAGAATGTCCCCGGAGGGCAGTCTCACGGGCAACACATCGCCCAGGCGGATTTGTTCCACATAGGTTTCCTCCACATCAGCCCGCACCCAGAGGTCATCCGGGTTGATCAGGGTAAGAATGGCCTGGCCGGCATTGACCATTTCGCCCTGCAAAACAACGCGGGTATCCACGATCCCGTTGGTTGGCGCCATGATGTGGGTGTAATCCAAAAAAGCATCGGCCCGCTGCTTTTGCGCGCCGGCAGCCTCCATCTGAAGCCGCACGGAATTCATCCGGGCCTCCGCGGATGACAACCTGGCCTGCGCCAGTGCCCATTGTGCCCGGGAACCTTCCACACCAGCCTGGGATGCCATGTCCGCGGTGCGGGCCTGGTCAAAGGACTGGATGGATTCCACGTTGTTCGAGTAAAGAAGGCCGATGCGCAGCAGGTTCAGGCGGGCGTTTTCCGCATCTGCCCGTGACCGTCCGAGGTTGGACAGGGCTTCGTTCAATGCGGCTTTTTCTTCGGCAACCTCCGCCCGGGCCTGGTCAAGGTCCGCCAGGCTCGATCCCTCTGTGCTGGCATAATAAGACAGGTCAGCGAGTTGCACCCGGGGCTGAATCCGGGCCAGTTCCTGTCCATTGGTGACTTCCTGCCCCTGGCTTACTTCGAGAGATTCGATGCGCCCCGAGATTTCAGGGCTGACCATGATGGCGTCCGTGGTGATCACGCCGGTGAGAACCAATTGGGGATGGAGCATGAAACGGGCGCGGCACCAAGCCAGGGCCGCCGCCAAAGCCAGCAACACCAGCACGGCAATCCAGATTTTTTTCATGACTCAATAAAGCCCGGGGCCATGCAGCCTGAGCTGGCATTTCCAACCTGGACCTTTCCAAACCCTTGAGAACCATCCCCTGGGAAGCCTGCCCGGATTGGTCATACCCATGGTTTTCCACCATCGCCAGCGTCTGTCAGGCTGGCTGGGCGCGCCGTGCTTACTCGCTTGATTTTTTGCGAGTGAACGTATGGGTGGCATGGCCGTAATAGGCCTCGGCCCCTTCCATCAAGGTTTCTGAGAGGGTGGGATGCGGGTGAATGGTCAGCGCGATATCCTCGGCGGTCGCTCCCATTTCCATGGCAAGCACAGCCTCGGCAATCAATTCACCTGCGCCAGCCCCGCAGATGCCCACGCCCAGAACACGGTCCGTCTCGGGGTTGATGACAAACTTGGTCACACCATCGGTCCGGTCAAAAGAAAGTGC
>DAIDJC010000121.1 GCA_027451565.1 Limisphaerales bacterium
CCAACCCCTCGCCAACCCCTCGCCAACCCCTCGCCAACCCCTCGCCAACCCCTCGCCAACCCATTACCGCTTCCCTCCAACTCCGCCAGCCTCGCCAGTCTGAAAACCGAGATGCGCCCGGGCCAGCGCAGATGATTTTTAGCCGTTGTCGCGCAGGCGCAAACCTGACAGGCTGTGCGGAAAATGGAATGGAAAGGCCGACAATACCGATGAGAAATCCCATCATAGCCGCCCTGGATGTGCCCGGGTTGGAGCAGGCTGAAAAATTGGCGAAAGAACTGGCACCGGCGGTGGGGGCCTTCAAGATTGGCAAGGAATTGTTTGTGGCCGCAGGCCCCGAGGTGGTGAAGCGGATTCGCGCCACCGGGGCGAGTGTTTTCCTGGACCTTAAATTCCATGACATTCCCAACACCGTGGCCCGGGCCGTGGCTTCCGTCTGCCGCCTGGATGTGCAGATGCTCACGGTGCATGCCATCGGCGGACGGCAAATGATGGAAGCGGCGGAGCAGGCTGTGAGGAGTTTTGCAGGCGGGACGGGGGCGAAGCCGCCCCTGGTCTTGGGGGTGACCGTCCTGACAAGTTCCAACGAAAGCACCCTGGCAGAAACCGGGTGTGCGGGCGGCGTGGAGGAGCAGGTGCTGCGTCTGGCCAGCCTGGCTGTGCAGTCAGAACTGCCGGGCCTGGTTTGTTCCCCCCGGGAAATCAGTCTCCTGCGCAAGGTCCTCCCTCGTCATATCCAGTTGGTAACTCCTGGAATACGCACCGGCAATGAGCCGCCGGATGATCAAAAAAGAACCCTCACACCCCGGGAAGCGATTCAAGCCGGGGCTGATTGGCTGGTGGTGGGGCGCCCCATCACTGCCGCGCCCAATCCACGCGCCGCTGCCGAGGCCATATTAGCCAGCTTGGAGGGTTGAGAAAGGGCCGGAGCCGCCGGACAGGTTAAAAATCACCGCACTGCACCAGGTTGACATAACGCTGGGCGCGGTCCCGCACCGAGGCGCACAGGCGGTTGGGGTTGAAACCCCGGCTGGCATAATACCCGTAATGCGTGTTCCAAAGGACGTACATGTCAAAATCCGTGGGTTGACGGTGAGTCTCCCGCACAAACTGGCTGTAAAGCCTGCCCCAATGTTTCTGGGCCACTTCCAGTGAAATTTCAGGGTTGCGGTAATTCATGGAGGACGAATACTTGCGCCACACCGATGGCATGATCTGGTAGCGGCTGACCTCGCCCCGGCCGCCAATCTCCCCATCGTGGTTGCCTGTCTCAATCATGCCCAGGGCCATGCGCCGATGGGGATCCAGAACCGCAGGATTGTCGGACGGGTTCAGGGGTGGCACGCCGTCCAACCCGGTGGATGCAAAGCTGGAAAGGGAAGCTGCCATGGCCTGGTGAGGCACGCTCCATGTGACCAGGCTGGAAACCATCCAGAACATTGCCGAGGCCAGCACCCATTTCGTTGTCCATTTAGTTTTTTGCATAATTTTGATAAATCGTTTGGACTTTATCCAATCAGCCCTTAATATCGCACTTTTAGCGTTCAATAATCAATGCCCAGATTGGTTGAGATGTTCACAGGTTATTCACCGGTTATTCACATTTTTGCCCGATAATTCAAATCCTGGTTGGTTTGGAGAAATGAAGAATCCCCAATAATCACCGAGTGATTCAGTGTTTTTGGTGCGGTTTGGGGCTGTCTTGAAAACTGTTCCCAAATGAGGCAGGGGGTGGATGAAAAGAGGAATCGGGGTGGATTTTGGGGTCAAAAAAAACGCGATTTTCCGGATAATTTTTTGGGGAGGGGAGAGCGGCTGCCGGGAATGGTCCGGGTGCGGGAATTTAGGAATTTTCGCGCACCCAATGAACGGCATTCAGGATAAGCTCGGATGCGTTTTTCAGGTTCAATTTTTCCTTGATGCGGTTCCGGAAGGAATTGATGGTGGCGATGCTGAGGTCCAGGCTTTGGGCTATTTCGCGGGTGGCTTTGCCCTCGCCAAGCAAACGGAAGACTTCCAATTCCCTGTTGCTGAGGCTGTCCATGGGCGAGACCGGGAGGGCATCTGATTTTTCATGGACGAGCTTGCGGATCATGGCTGCGGACATTTTTTCGCTGAGATGCACGGCGCCGCCCAGGACCTTGCGGATGGCGGCTTTCACCACTTTGGCAGGTTCCTGTTTCATGACGTACCCCATGGCGCCGGCGCGGATGGCGCGTTCCGCGTACAAGGTCTCCTCGTGCATGGAAACGACGAGGACAGGCAGGTCGGGCTGGTTGGTTTTGAGATTTTTGATCAGTTCAATGCCGCTGGCCCCGGTGAGGGAGATGTCCGTGATGACCAGGTCAGGGGGATCCTGGGTGATGGCGGCCAGCGCTTCCTCGGCAGTGGCGGCGTCTCCAATGACGATGAAATCCGGCTCGCGTTCAATGAGTTGGCGGAGACCTTCGCGAAACATGGCGTGATCGTCCAGCAGGAAAATGCGGCTTTTGGCTTTGGTTTGGGCGATGTCGCGGGAGGAGGCTGCGGGCGTGGCGGGGGTGGCTGGGTTCATGGGGTTGGATGAGTTGGCCTTCACGTGGTTGTGCGAAAAGAACAGGAGACCTGAGTGCCCTGTCCCGGGGCGCTTTTCAAGTCTAATATGGCGGCGATGACCTGGGCGCGATGGCGCATGATGCGGATGCCCATGCCTCCGGAGAAGTTTTCATGGGGGTTGAATCCCCGTCCGTTGTCCTGCACGGAGAGGATCCAGCGGTCCTGCTGGCGAGAGATGGTGATGGAGGCGCGGGTGGCCAATCCATGGCGGCTGGCGTTGGTCAGGGCTTCGTGGGCGATATAATATAAATGGATGGCCGTGCCCGGAGGCAGGGTTGGGGTGGGTTGATCGCACGAGAACTGGCACTGCAGCCTGAACCGGAGCTCGGCGTGGCCAGCCAGTTCTTCGAGGGCGAAAGCCAGCCCCTCTTCCAGGCGGACGGGAAAAAGGCCCCGGGCCACGCTGCGGGTCTGGACCATCGCTTCGTTCAACAGACCCCGGATGTGCTCCGCCTCGCCCGCTTCCTGCAGGTTTTTCTCCTGCAACTGATCCGACAACATGTCGAGGCGGTAGGCGATGGCGGCGAGCTGCTGGCAGACCCCGTCATGGAGGTCGTGGCCGATGCGTTGTTGTTCGCGGTTGCTGATCTCCAGGAGTTCGCGTTCCATTTGTTTGCGGGCGGTGATATCGCGGGCCACGCTTTCGATTTCGGGCGGGAAGGGGGATTCCTTGATCAGCAAGGCGCTGATTTCCACCCTGCGCAGGGAGCCGTCCGGGTTGGGCAGGTCCCATTCCGTGGTGGCAGCCTCAACGCCTTGGGACACCTGGTCGAGCCAGTCGCGGAGAGCGTCCCTCTGGTCGTCCTTGATGAAGGAGGAAAGGTTGCGGCCCAGAATCTGGGTGCGGGGACGGTGCAGGAACAGTTCCCCGGTTTTGTTCACCGAGGTGATGCGGCCCTTGGGATCGTGGGTGAAGACCATGTCCCTGGCATTTTCAAAAAGGTTTTCATAACGCTCCTTCATGGCGCCCTCGGTGGCGAGCTGCCTGCGGATGATGGCGGTTTGATGATGGACGCGGCGCCTGAGGATGCCCACCCAGGCCAGGGCGGAAAGCACAATCAGGCCGAGGCACGCGGTGGCCCAGACCACCCGGGCAAGAGTCCACCAGGGGGGATTTTTCAGGATGGTCACATCGGACGGGGACCGCAGCAGAAGACGAAAGGATTTGGCTCTCCAGTCCAATCCGGCGTGCCAGTCCTGCCCGGGGTCAATGAGGCAAACCCCGGTCACCGCCACGCGGCTGCCGTTTTCAATGCCGGCCAGTCCCAGTCCCTGGTTTTTGGGCATGCCGGCGTTGAAGATGAACCCGCTGGATTGAAGCAGCAGAGATTCTTCCTGGCTGGTGTGGGAGTGGTCCACCACGGTGGCTTCCAGCCGCACCAGCCGGCAATCGTGCGTGCCTGAGAGGGCCTGGTCGGCCGTTACCTTGTCCGGCAGGGGCGGTTTTCCGGCGGTGATTTTACGGAAACTGCCGTCCTGCAGCATCGGCGTGTAAACGCCTTGGGCGGGAAAACCCAGCACCTGCACCTGGTCGCCCGGCTGGAGGCTGCCCGCCTGGTCGGTTTCCACGAACAATCCCTCCGTGGCATCCTCCACGTACAAGGCGCCGTCCCCATTCCGGGCAATGACCGTGCCGATGATTTTGACACGATGCCCGTAGGTGCCGCCCGGTGCAAACCGGAGCAACTGTTCAATGGGGCAGGGGGCCATGGAGAAGGGATCCGCCGGGGCGGGGGTTTCCACGGAGAGATCGCCGGACCTCGGCGCCAGCAAGCGTGTGTCAAACAACTGGCGCTGGAGGTTGAATTGCCCCGCACACACACCGCTCACCCGCACCGTGGCATCCACCAAACTCGACGGGTTCAATCCGGATGGCTGGTTCAGAATCACCGTCAGCCTCCCGCCTCCCGTGGCCAGGCGCAGGATAAATTCATCGTGGGAGAAATCCCATCCCGCCGACCTCACGATGCCCTTCACCGAAACAAACTGGCTATCTTCCGAGCCGCTGGCAATTTCCTGAAAGGTCACGGGTCGTGGCACCGGCCAGGGTCCCGGCCCAATGATGGCGATGCGGCTGGCCAGCACCACCGGCGCATATTCCCCCGGGCTGGTTGTGCCATCCATCTCCACCCACATGCCCGGGCGCAGGCCCAGGTTTGACAGGGACAATCCCGGCGCGAGATTGAAATAAATTCCGGCAGTGGCATCCTGCACAAACCGGTAGAAATTACTTTCATCCAGGTAAGTCACCAAGGCATGGAGATGAATGGGAAGACCCTTGGCGGCATTGGACGGTGTGAGCTGGCGAATTTGCGCGGCAGTTTGCAAGGGCAAAACCGGCTGGGCGGACCATCCGCCCATTTCCGGCAGACCACAAGCCAGCCCGATCACAAGCCAACTGCATTGACGCAGGAACCTGGAGTGGCGGGCTATCATGAATGCATGGATTATGGTGGGAATGGGAACCGCTGCCAAGCACAAGAGCCTGCCGGAAAATGGCAATGGTCGTTGCGCTGCGATTGGAGGCGGCAAGCCCCGGCGCGGGATCTAAATGGCATTCCAAATATTCACGGCCTTTAGCCCGATAAACGAGGTTCAAAAGACCAATCCAATCCGGCATCTTGCCGTATCTTGACCTTTTCCGTTTCGCTTTTCGGGTTAAAATATTTCACGCGTCAAAGTTGTTTTCCCTTTCAAACGCATGAACCAACCCAGCGCCCCCCGGTTCCCTCGCCCCGCCAGCGGAGCGCGGGGAGAGGGTTGGAGCCTGACTGAAAATGACGATGGATGCTGCGGCAATGAATTTTGGATTTAACCGAGGCGCGAGCGACGAGCATACCCGCCGTGGGTCTGCAAGGAGCGAGCAACAAAGGGTGAAACCAAAAGGCATGTCGCCCGAAGGGTTTCGATTTCAAACAGCGTCCATTGCCATTTTAAGTCAGGCTCCGCAGGAGAGGGGTTCTCGCTCACAGTCAGTGCGAACTCAAATCAATATGCATTTGGAAACCTTAGCGCCCCCTCTCCCCAGCCCTCTCCCCCAATACAATTGGCGGAGAGGGAGAAAAAAGCGCCGGGTTTGCGGAGGCTTTTCAACCCGGAATACGAAATTTAAAAGGCCAATCCGATCCGGCATCTTGCCGCATCCTGGCCCTCTTCATTTCACTTTTCGAGTTCAAGTGTTTTGTAATCTAATTATTGACTTCAAATTCATGGTGTCATAGATATAATTAACAATCATTAATCAACTCACAATAACGTTCCCATGAGCAAAATACCTGCAATTTACCCTGTGTTTGCGACCATTCTGGCGGCTGGATTATCAGCGGGCGCCCAGGATTTTTCCCAAAACGATGGCAAAGTGGCTGCCTTGCTTTCGCAAATGACGCTGGATGAAAAAATCGGGCAGATGGTGCAGGCGGATTGCATGGCATTGACCAATGCATCCGAGGTGGCGACGTATGGATTGGGATCGGTTTTAAGCGGCGGCAATTCGGATCCTGCGATGGGAAACACGGCCCAGGATTGGCTGGATTGGGTGAATGGGTACAAGGCGGAGGCATTGAAAACGCGGCTGAAGATTCCCCTTTTGTACGGGGTGGACGCGGTGCACGGGCACAACAACATACTCGGGGCGGTGATTTTTCCCCACCATATAGGGCTTGGGGCCACGCATGATCCGGACCTGGTCCGCCAGGCGGAGCGTGTGACGGCGGAGGAAGTGGCGGGCACCGGCATACGCTGGGCCTTTGATCCGTGCGTGGCTGTGCCGCAGGATGAGCGATGGGGGCGCACCTACGAGGGCTACAGTGATGACACGCGCTGGGTGGGCGAGCTGGGCGTGGCGGCCATTCAGGGATTGCAGGGCAGCCAACTGGGCGCCGATCCGCAAACCGTTCTGGCCTGCGCGAAACATTACCTGGGCGATGGAGGCACACACAACGGCGTGGACCAGGGAAACACCGAGTGTGACGAGGCCACGCTGCGGGCGCGTTTTCTGCCACCCTACGAGGCAGCCGTGAAAGCGGGCGTGGGTTCCATCATGGTTTCCTACAGCAGTTGGAACGGTGTCAAGATGCACTCCAATAAATACCTGCTCACGGACGTGTTGAAGGGTGAATTGGGCTTTCAAGGGTTTTTGGTTTCGGACTGGGCTGCCATTGACCAGATATCACCTGATTACAAGGAGGATGTGGAACGCTCCGTCAATGCGGGATTGGACATGGTGATGATTCCTTACGGACCCGGCCAGAAAAACAATTTTGTGGAGTTCATCCAGGACTTGAAATCGCTGGTGGCGGAAGGCAAGGTCGCCCCCAACCGGATTGATGACGCCGTGACCCGCATTTTGAGGATCAAATTTCAAATGGGTTTGTTTGATGGGGATGCCACGGACCCTGCGTTGACGCGAGCCATAGGGTCGCCGGAGCACCGCGCGGTGGCGCGGCAATGCGTTCGGGAATCGCTGGTGCTGTTGAAAAACGAGGGGCACGTGTTGCCTTTGTCCCGCAAAATCGGGAATTTGGTGGTGGCGGGCGAGGCCGCTGATGACCTGGGCATGCAGTGCGGCGGATGGACCATTGACTGGCAGGGCAAGGTTGGCAACGTCACACCCGGCGGCACCACTTTGCTGCAAGCCATCAAAACCACGGTTTCACCGGATACACAGGTGCGGTTTTCTCCTGATGGTTCTGATCTCGCCGGGGCGGATGCGATCGTGGTTGTGGTGGGTGAGAAGCCCTATGCAGAAATGAAGGGCGACACCAAAAAGCCGGATTTGACCATGGACGATCAAATGCTGATTGCCCGTGCGCAGGCCACCGGCAAACCAGTGGTCACCATACTTTTCTCTGGCCGTCCTTTGGTTTTGGGCAAGGCCCTTCAAAACAGTTCCGCCCTTGTGGCAGCCTGGCTGCCGGGCACCGAAGGTGAGGGAATAACCGACGTGTTATTTGGCGATTATCCCTTCAATGGATCCCTTCCACGGCCCTGGCCCAAGACAGACCGCCAGATTCCGGCTTTAAGTTCCGGCGGGAAATGCTTGTTCCAGGACGGCTTTGGCTTGAAGGATTGAGGCAGGCCTTTCTCCCCGGGCAGGTGGTTGTGGGGCCATTTCTGCCGTGCCTGCGCTTGTGGCAGGGCTCTTTGGGATTGACCAAGCACACGAGTGGCGGAGCCATCTCTGCCGCACATCTGCCCTGGTGTTTTTAAATTTGATGCAACGTTCATGAAGCGCATGGACCATGAATATTTTCTAAAAAATGAAAATAAATCTTGACCGCTTGCGTTTTTTGATTCATAAGTTATCGCGTTACTCAATAAGTCGGGGTGAAATCAATTCCGGGCATCCGCCATCAAGGGGATAAAAAGTCAAATGTTTTAATCGTCTTGTTAGACGCAGTTATTATTGATTAATCAAAAACAGTTGCGGAAAAAAGCAGGAGGACCAATCTTTCCATTTTATAATCCATTATGAAACCACCAATCTTTTGGGCGTTTTTTGCCTTGCTTTTTGTTTGCGCACGGGCAAAAGGCCAGTTGGCTTCGCCAGGCCCAATCAGCGTTCCCCCGCCAAAGCCGTATGTGATTGTGAAACAGGATGACAACAGCCAAATCTGGCAAAGAGAGCGTTACTCGATCGATCCGAATGGTTGCATTGTCACAAATTATGAAAAATACAGCGAAATCGCCAGCGGGCTTAATTTTAAATCCGCGAACGGCTGGCAGAATTCAAAGGATGAAATAGATGAGGCTCCAGACGGGTCGGCGGAGGCTTTGTTCGGGCAACTTAAGGTTTACTTTCCAGCGGACATCTTGAATGGCGAGATCAAGGCCGGGCAGCAAAGTGGAAGCATGATTGCCAGCCAACCATCCGCTCTGCTCTATTATGACGGCACAAATGCCGCATTTATTGCGGTCCTGACCAATTCAATTGGGGAAATTGTTGAAAATAATGCCTCCTCAGCAGAATTTGTGGGTAAATTCTTCCGGCTCTGGGAGCCTTCCTAACGTGTGATACAAGGCGATTTCCATGGCTTTATAAGTGCGAAAACCATACGAACGTCTGGTTACCACTCGGATCTTGTTGTTGAGACCCTCGACGGCGCCGCTGGAGATTTCGCCTTTGGCCTTAAACCAGTTCATCAGCAGGTCCTCGTGGTAACGCAGCATGCGGGCAACTTTCCCCATCGGCTCCAGACGGCTGCGCAGCGCTTTCTCAGTCCAGAACTTAAGGAAATAGCCCGCCCAAGTCAGCGAGCGATAGCTCCAAAAATGTTGAAAGGTCTCTTTCAGTATCCATGCCCGCGCCGTGGCCAGCTTGCTGGCCGCCAAAGCGTGGATCTGGCGGCGGGCCCGTCCGCGCACTCCACTGCCCCGGCGCAGCAACTTCCAGCGCATGGATTTGAGTCGGTCAGCTTTGGCCGAGCCATCCCGGCGCAAGCGTCCGATCTCCGCCCGCCGCACCTGATCCACCGCCTGGTTCAAGTGCATCGTGATATGAAACCGGTCCAACACGTGCAACGCCTGACCCGCCTTGGCAGCGATCACATTCAAGTAGGGCCGCCACATGTCGCTGCACACAAACCGCAGCCCGCCGACCACCTCCTCGCCCAACGCAGCCATCCCACGGCGCAGGCTCGCCTGC
>DAIDJC010000122.1 GCA_027451565.1 Limisphaerales bacterium
AAAGACCTTCAATCGCGGGCGGTTTGTCTGATCCTGATGGGTCAAATCAAGAAGGCTGCGCACAGGATTGTTGAGCCCCTGCGTAGAGACCAGGCTCCAGTGCCCCTTCTGATAAGCATAGTGGCGGAGTATCTGCTCGCCGGAGCCATTGTGGAGCAAGACCTGTACTTGATCGGAAGAGGGGCCGAAGGCCAGGTCCTGGATATGGAAGGCCGAGGGATCCATGACGCCTTTCTCAAAGTAGAGACAATCCACTTCAGACGTGGTGAGGTCAACGCGAGAGATGGCACAGGGGTACATGGCTTGCGCGTTATTCCTTTGACCTGGTTCGACGGGAAGAAATGAATTGGTGATCAGCGCGTGCTTCGCATCATCGGACCACGCGACGCGACTGGCATCGCTCAGATACCCGAGACTGCGCGCATTCGGCGCCGCGATGAGCGGTCTCCGTTTGCCTGTCTTGAGATCGATCAAGGTGTATTCGAGGGGGCGCAGTTGGGTGGCATCTGGAAGCAGTTGGATCCTTGCGGGGGGTCCGGAGGTTTGCAAAGCGTAATGACAAAGGGCTTTTCCATTCATGTCCATGCCAGTTGCCTCGATTTTTCCTGGTTCATAGGGGATTTCCCAATGCAAGATGCCTTGGACAGCCTCGGACAATTTTTTATCGCCCACGATCCTTCCATTCAGCGTGAGGGTGACTTCCGGAGTGTTGGCAAAACAAAGAATGGCCACGTCCGAATTCGATGGCCAGTTCCAGCTTTCAACTCCTCCCCACCCCCTCCTACTGCCCCCTCCGGTCGTTCCGCAGATATACACCATGGGTTTGTCACTCCAAAGACTTTGCCGGAACCAGCCTGACGGCTTTTTGAATCCGCACAGGTCCAGCAACCCTGGGCCACTGGCCCGGTTTGGCCATTCATTCGCCTCCCCCAGGTAGTCCGCGCCCGTCCAAAGAAATTGCCCTGAAATGTACTCATTATCACGCACCGCCAGCCATGCGCTGTATTGATGGCTCGTTTCGCTCCCAAAAATGATGCGTCCAGGATATTTGCGATGATCCATGGCATAGCGCCATTCCTGATAATTATAGCCATCCGCATCCAGCATTCCGGCCAGTCCAACCGCATCCGACATGGAAACGGTCGCCAATGCAGCCGTGACAGGACGCGTGGCATCAAGCGCCTTTACTGCGGCTATTAAAGGCCGGGCAAGAAAGACCAGGTTTTTCGCGGAAGGATTGTGAGGACGATATTCCTCGCCAAGCGCCGGGTCGGAAAAAGGATCATTGGCAAAATCTATTTCATTGCCAATGCTCCAAAGAATGATGCTGGGATGGTTGCGGTCGCGCCGAACCATGTCGGAAATATCCGTGACTGCCCACTGGGCAAATTCCTCCCCATAACCGAAATGGCTGGGCTGGCCGCGATTCACCCCGGTCACCCATTTGTTTTTCCCCGGTGTCCATTCGTCAAATGCCTCGTCCATCACCAGGAAGCCGAGTCTGTCGCACAAATCCAACAAGCCTGGATCGGGGGGATTATGGCTGGTGCGAATGGCATTCACCCCTATTTCCTTCAAGGCAAGCAGCCTGCGCTCCAAGACCTTGTCCGGCACGGCGGCTCCTATCGCCCCGGCATCGTGATGCAGGCAGACTCCCTTGATTTTCATGCTTTTTCCGTTCAGGAAAAATCCCCGCTCCGGGTCAAAATGCGCCTCGCGAATACCGAATACCGTCGTCACTTCGTCCACGCATTTGCCGCCCACAGTGATCCTGCTGACGGCGCGGTATAATTGGGGATCCTGCACATCCCACATTTGGGGATGGATCACGGTGAGTTGCTGCACGACATCGCAACTGGATGGATGGACATTCAAACCATTTGGCGGGCTGACTTTTCCACCGCCCCTGGCCGTGGCCACGCAGGAACCGTCCGGCGCAAGGATTTTTGTTTCCAACGCAAAAAATTGAACTGTCGGATAATTGTTTTCCACCCTGGTTTCCACGCGCACGGACGCCGCTTCAACGCCGACCTGAGGCGTGGTGATACAGACCCCCCAATGACCCACGTGAAGTTGGTTCGCGACCACCAGCCTGACATTCCGGTAAATGCCGGAACCGGTGTAATAGCGCGAATCAGCAAACCGAGAATGATCCACCCGCACAGAAACCACGTTGCCGCCTTCCCCAAAATTCAAGTATGGCGTCAAATCGCACTGAAAACTTGAATAGCCAAAAGGCCGCGCTCCGACGAACTGGCCGTTGACCCATACCTCCGCCCCCTCATACACACCATCAAACTCGATTGAAACCGACTTGCCAGCCATGCCCTGGTCCAGCAGGAAATGCTTTCGATACCACCCTATGCCACCGGGGGCATACCCCGTGCCACTGGCCAGTGAGGCGCTGAAGGGCCCGTCGCTGCTCCAGTCATGCGGCAAAACAACCGGTTGCCAGTCACTGTCATCGAATCCTGCCATCATTGCCGATGAAAAATCCCCGAGCTTAAAAAGCCAGCCGCCGTCAAAGTCCGTCACTTGTCGAACCTCCCCGGCCTGGATTGGATTGGGCAACAAAAACAGCAGCAACAGGAGCAGGAGGAGAATGGCTTGCTTAAAGGTGGATCGAATCATTCCCCAACACGTTTGTCACAGATCAAAAAAAAGACAAGGGGGAATCAATCAGGACGGGTTGCCGAAAATTTGCGGCCTCTTCCCGCACCCCCCTGGCTTGACCTTTTTACATTCCGGGCCAGAGTATGACTGCATGAAAACAGCGCTGGTCACGGGTGCAAGCAAGGGAATAGGACGCGAGGTTGCCTTGCAATTGGCAGTCAAGGGATTCCAGGTCTTTGTATGCGCCCGGAACAAAGATGCCGGAACAGAAACCGCCCGGGCCATTTTGAGCCGGGGTGGAAAGGCCGCTTTTTTGGAAATGGACGTCTCCAACCCTGGCGTGGTGTCGGAGGCGGCGCGAAATCTTGCAAAACACACGGATCATCTGGATGTGCTCATCAACAATGCGGCCATCAAACTGGATGGCGATGCTGAAATGCTTGCCATGAGCGAAGCGGTATTTCTGGAAACCCTGCAGACAAACACCATGGGTCCATGGCGTGTTTGCAAGGCTTTCTCCGCCTTGCTGGCCAAGAGCAAGGCCCCGCGCATCATCAATGTGTCCAGCGGGGGCGGACAACTTGCTGATGGAGCCGGCGGCTGGGCTCCCGCTTATTGTATCTCAAAAACGGCCCTCAATGCAGTGACATCACAGTTGACCGTTGCCATGCCAAATGCCGCCATCAACTCAGTTTGCCCGGGTTGGGTCAGGACGGACATGGGCGGAAATGAGGCACCCCGCTCGGTTCAACAAGGCGCCGACACCATCGTCTGGCTTGCCTCCGAGGCCCCGCAGTCCCTCACCGGCAAATTCCTGCGCGACCGTCAAATCATCCCCTGGTAATCCATGCAGCGGTATCCGGGACATTTTTACAGGTAAAAACGGTCATCAAACAGCAAACGGTTTTGGAGCCCGATCATTCTTCAGTTTTGATTGTGCTTGGTGAATGAACGCAAGGCCGGTCTGCGATAAGTATTCGATGTTCGAAATAGCGACGCTTTTGTGCACCCCAGGTTTCCACTTACGGAGCCTCCTCAATGAGCGTCATCCGTCTGAAGGCATGTTTACGCGGCGGAACAAATACTGAAGCTCAACCAGAGCCGCATCGAGGCCATTTCAGGTGCGGGCCAAAAGCGCCCGATGGGAACGTCCAAATGAGTACCCGGGCAAATTTTTCTGGCACGCGTCAAAAGTCGCAGCGGGCATGCGGTTGCAATGCCGTTCTTTCATGGCTGCTCAAGGCCTGATTTTCGGAAGAGGCGCGGATAAGCCACTCCGTAGATCGTCGTGGCCGCGAAACTCCCCAGCGTCAGGGCAAAAGAAATCCCCACGCTATGATCATGATCCCAAAGCCGGCCCATCAGCACCGCCGAAATGGAAACGGCCGCGCCAACGGCCGTGACATGAAATGAAGCCGCAATTTTTGTTTTCGGCCCGAGGTTGCGCCCGCTGGGCGCAAATAATAAAGGGGCACATTATGGATATGAATAAAAGCTGAATGTGAGCGCCAGCCAAGACACCTTCTTGATGTCAGCCATCGCCAGCAACCAAACAACGCAGTCTGCGGCCCAGCAAATCGCCAGAAGGCCGCACACAATCATTTGCCCGGCAAATCCATCTAGTTAGCGGCGTATCCCAGGACCCGAATCAGGCCAAATCCGCACTCAGGGCTACATAGGCCTGTTGCGCAGATGAAAGATTGCCCGTCTGAAGGGCGTTGAGCAGGTTTTGATAATCCGTGCCGGCCTGGCTGTTGCTGCCAAAGGACGATGACTGGATGGCATTGAGCGCAGTCAAGGCGCTGGAAAGGTTGCCCGATTGCAGGGCGCTTCCAACGCCTTGCAAATATTCCGCCGCCTGGCCCAAGTTCAACTGGCTTGAACCAGACTGATTGGCCCCGCTCGTTGAGGACGATTTCGATTTCCTGATGTCCGTTTTCAAGCTCGTGAGAGCCTTTTCCGCAACGGAAATGTTGCCCGATTGAATGGAACTGACCAGGTTCTGATAGGCGGAATTCGCCTGGCTGTTGTTGCCAAAGGGTTGATTGGACGAGGTCTGGGAATTGCCCTGCAACTGCTTTTGCAGGTTTGCCAAGGCGCTTTGGGCCTCCGAAACATTGCCGGATTCCAAGGCGCTGCCCACCGCCTGAAGCCCCTTCATCAACGGGTTGGCCGCATTTAAATTGTTAGGCTGGTAAAAATAACCAGTTGAAGACAAGCTAGATACGCTGTTCATAAATTATTCTTAGTTTTCGTCCAGACCGCTTGAGCCTTTTTTACCCACTACTACATCTCTGTAATCGGATTAAAAAGCCTAAACTTGAGGGAAAAACGATCTTTGGGCCCCACAAAAAACCGTCTGAAAATAGGATCATTCAAAAATCTGGTTTTGCCATGGGCAAGATCGTTCCAATAAATTCCGAAATCCACATATTTGTTGAAATAGAAAGATCAGTCACAGGATAGCTCTGGAAGGATGTATATACACCGAAAACTCGCCAAACACCAAACCCACTCACTCAAACTGGCTAAAACGTTTCCTAAAACATTCTCGATCGGGGGAAATCAGAAAAAAGATGGGGCCCGGGATTGGACCAAACCCTGTGCCGGGCAAACATCACCCTGTGAGATTGGTCAGTGGAAACGGTGTTCGCCTTGCCGAAAGGCCCGTTGATTGGCACATTTCAGGGGAATGCGCGATTACTTTCGTGACTGGATTGAAAAGGTGGAGACCTTCATCCTGCAGGTGATTTTTGAGGAACGCCATGATTGGCGGGCCAGGTTAACCCGGGCAGGGCTCTTTTTGGGATCCAAAATTTTTCAAGTCCTGGTCGTCATCAGGCGCTGGCTTTACAATGTTCGCATCCTGAGGGACAAAACGCTGGGAGTGCAGGTCATCGCCATTGGCAACCTGACAGTGGGCGGCACGGGAAAAACCCCGGTTGTGGAAAAATTTGCCCGGGAATTGCGCGATGCCGGGCGAAACGTGGCTATTTTATCGCGCGGCTACCGCTCCAAGCCGGTTGCCCTCCACACCAAATTGTTGAACAAGATTCTACTGCGCGAGGACCAGACACCGCCCCGGATCGTGTCCGATGGGAAAAATCTTCTTCTGGATTCCAACATGGCCGGGGATGAACCTTACATGCTGGCATCCAATCTCAAGGATGTGGTGGTGCTGGTGGACAAGGACCGGGTGAAAAGTGGGCGCTACGCCATTGAAAAATTTGGATGTGACACCCTTTTGCTGGATGACGGATTTCAATACTGGGATTTGCGTGGCCGGAGGCATGACGTGGTCCTGATAGACCGGCAGCAGCCATTTGGAAATGAGCACCTCCTGCCAAGGGGGACCCTGCGCGAGCCTCCCGCGCATCTTGCACGCGCCCAAACCATCTTCATCACCAAAAGCGATGGCAACACAGCGGCCCTCAGGCAACGCATTGCCCAGTTCAATCAGACGGCCGCCATCATTGAGTGCGTTCACCAGCCGCTTTATTTTGAGGATGTTTTCAGCGGGGAGCGAATGGGGCTGGATTTCCTGCGCGGACGCAAGGTGGCCTCCCTCAGCGGCATCGCGCAGCCGGAAAGTTTCGAGCAAAGCCTGGTTCGCCTGGGCAGCGAGCTGGTGTACGCCAAACGCTTTGCGGACCATCACCGCTTTACGCAGCAGGAAATTTTGAATGCCATCAACCGCGGAAAAAAACGCCTGGCCCAGTTGATTATCACCACCCAGAAAGATGCCGTCCGGTTCCCTAAAATTGATCGCAGGGACCTTCCCATTTATTTCATGCGCGTGGAAATACGGATCGTGGCTGGCGCCAACGATTTTCAGGATTGTGTGCGCAAGATTTGCTTCCGTTGAAAAACCAAATGAACCGGCTTCTCTACTGGGCGGGGCGCGCCCTGATAGGCTTCGTGCAGGCGATGCCCCTGCGGCTCGTGGCCCGCGCGGGTCGAGCCAGCGGCATGGCGGCTTATTACCTGGATGGCCGCCACCGCCGTGTCGTCAGCCACAACCTCCAGCACTGTTTTGGAAGGCAACAATCCCCTGAATCACTCAAAAAACTCGCCCGGGAACATTTCCGGCGTGTGGGTGAAAATTACCTTTGCGCGGTCAAGACCGCATCCATGTCCGCCCAAGAACTGGCCCCTCATTTGGAATTCACCGGCACGCATCATCTTCTGGACAAGCCAGGATGTCCCCCACTCCAGAGTTGCGTGGTGGCCATTGGTCACTTCGGCAATTTTGAGCTTTATGCCCGCCTGCAACAGGTGCTTCCCTCCTACACTTGCGCTGCCACCTACCGGGAGTTGAAGCAACCCGCCATGAACCGGCTCATGATGGAACTGCGCTCAACTTCCGGCTGCCACTTTTTTGAACGGCGCCGCGATGGCGCAGCCCTCCGCACCCTCTTGAACAAGCCCGGAATGATCCTCGGCCTCCTGGCAGACCAAAGTTCCCATGGAGTCCGCATCCCGTTTCTAGGCAGGGATTGCAACACATCCACGGCACCCGCAGTCCTGGCCTTGCGTTACGAATGCCCGCTTCATACCGCAATCTGTTACCGGGAAGGATTGGCTCGCTGGAAAGTGGAGTTTGGCCCGGAAATCCCCACGCGCCTGGCGGACCAGCCCAGGCCGGTGGAGGATATCATGCGCGATGTCAACGCTCGCCTGGAGCAAGGCGTGCTGCGCGATCCAGCCAATTGGTTCTGGGTGCATCGCCGTTGGAAGGACTAGCATGCCCGCCCTCCATTCATCCTCTCCCAAACGCCTGCTGATCCGGGGTGTAAACTGGCTGGGGGATGCCGTGATGACCACCCCGGCACTGATCCGCCTGCGTGAGGCGCTGCCCGAATCCACCATTATCATGGCCACCCCGCGCAAGCTGGCCGACCTCTGGCAGCACCACCCAGCGGTGGATGAAATCATCCCCTTGGAAACCGGGCAGGGACTTCTCTCCGTGGCCAGGCTCTTCCGTGCCGCCCGGCCTGACCATGCCCTCATTTTTCCCAACTCTCCCCGTTCGGCATTGGAAACCTGGCTCGCCCTCATCCCCAGGCGCACCGGATTGGCGCATTCAGGCAGGGGCTTTCTTTTAACCCAGGCCCTGCCACCGCGCACGGATCGCATCCCCATGCGCAAACGGTCCGTGTCCGAAATCCGCCAACTCATTATCCCCGCATCCTCACCAGCCATTCCCAGCTCGCCCTGGCCTGCCCATGCCCATCAAATGCATGAATACCTTTACCTGGCTTCTGCTCTGGGTGCAAAAACCGATCCTGTGCCGCCCCGCTTGGATGTATCAGATGCCGAGCAAACCGCTGTTCTCAAAAAATTCGGACTGGATCGTCTTTCAAAACCTGTTTTGGGACTCAATCCCGGAGCCGAATACGGACCCGCGAAACGTTGGCCGTTGGAAAAATTTTTGGCTGCAGCGCGTGAGATACAGCGTAAAACAGGCTGTTCATGGATCCTGCTGGGTGGATCCAAGGACCTGGCTCTGACAGGCCCGATGGAAACCGCTCTTGCCACCCAACCCGGCTCGGCGCTGAATCTTGCCGGCAAAACATCGTTAAGGGAATTGATGTGTCTCCTGGCCCAGTGCCGGGTTTTGCTGACCAACGATACCGGCCCCATGCATGTGGCAGCCGCTCTGGGCACTCCAGTGGTGGTTCCTTTTGGAAGCACTTCTCCAGCGCTCACCGGCCCGGGCATGCCTGGAGAGGCCCGTCATCATCTACTTTCCATCCACGCACCGTGCTCACCCTGTTTCCAGCGGCAGTGTCCAATTGATTTCCGATGCCTTCAAAACCTGCCGGAATCCATGGTGGTGTCCGCGGTGCTGGAGGTGCTCTCCCGGCCCTCTTGAAATTCACGAGGGCTTAAACCCGAAAAGCGCCTCTCATTCCGGTCCCCACACATTTTGCAAATAAGCCACCCCTTTGCGCACGGCTTCCACAGGCAGCTTGGGACTTAATTCAAACACCTTGATATGCTCCGGTTTGACATGCGGACGCAATGCCGCAAAGTCAATGTTCCCCGAACCCGGCGGACAATGGTCTGTGGCTGGAAACCGCACGTCATGCACGTGAAAGCCTGCCAGGCGCGAGCTGAGCGAGGCTAGAAAGGGTTCATGCTGGATGAATCCGAGGTTCTCCTTGATTTGCGCATGCCCGCAATCATGCCAGTAACAGGCAGTCGCGGCAGGATATGATTCCAACAAAGCGGAAAAATCTGATTCCAAGGGAAGTTCATGAACGGCCTCGCGGTTTTCAAAACCCAGTTTCAACCCCAATTTTGCGGCCTCTGGAACCAGTCTCTGGAGTGATTCCCGCAGGCTTTTCATAAAGGGTTCCTTGCGAGCCTCGCGACGGGTCCTGGCCTGTTCCAAAAGCTTGAGGTAGCCTGCCGTCCCCTTTTCTCCGCGCTCCAGCAAAGTCTCCAGTTTGCTCCCGTAATCCTTCAAACTCTGGCTTCCCAAATGCAAAACCACCAGCCTGGCTCCGATGCGTTGGGCAAATTCAAATGTCCTCAAGGTGTGTTTCAACGCCATCTCGCGCTCAAGCGCATCCGGGGAGGTGAAT
>DAIDJC010000123.1:0-250 GCA_027451565.1 Limisphaerales bacterium
ATGAAACGCAAGGTTGGGTTTGTGGACGACCCGGACGAGACGCCTTTCCTCGAAAGCACACGTCTGTTGCGGGAAGGCGGTGGCGATGAGCCGACCAGTGCGAAGGAAGAAAAGGAAGCCGACGAATTTGTGAACCAAGACCCCAAGGACAAGGGCAGCCGGAAGGTGAAATATCGGGATTTCGGTGCCAATAAAGAAACCATGCAGCAGGACTGGATTTACATGCAGAAGGAATTGCAGGCGGCGATGG
>DAIDJC010000123.1:260-9173 GCA_027451565.1 Limisphaerales bacterium
GACTTAAGTTTTGGATTGATAAGTTTTACTTCTTCAAGAAGCTCTGTGACTTTTGAGACCGTCCAGATATCGAATGATTTTGGTTGGAATGGGACAAGAAAAACAGGACTTGGAAATTGAAAGAGGAGAAGTAATGTCGTATGTCAAACGAGGATCAATTCAACGACCGCCTGATACGGTTTCCCGAACTGGAAAAGATTTTCGGCGTGTGCAAGCGGACGGTCAGACGACGGGCGGAAAGCGGCGAGTTGCCGCCGTTGCGAAGAATTGGCCGTGCCGTTGGAATGCTGGAAAGCCAGGTCAAAGCGTATTTTCAAAAGTTGAGTCAACCAAGTTAAGCGAAAGGAGAAATATGATTGCTTACATTTATCGTCCCAAACGGCAACGCAACGGCAAACTGGCTTCCAACCGGATTTGGCGGGCGCGCCTGAAACTGAATGGCGACACGAAGGCGCGGGACATTTCTCTTGGCGTTTCCGACAAGCAGGTAGCCGAGCAAAAGTTACGGGACATCACCCGCGACCATGAGCGGGTGTCCGTGGGTTTGCTGGCTCCGGCGGCACAACGCGAGACGTTTGCAAACCCGATGGCAAAGCTGGTGGACGGCTACGTTGCCGATTTGAAGGCGCTAGGCCGGTCCGCCGACCACGTCCGCCATGTGGACAAGCGGCTGCGGCGGCTGATGCGGGAATGCCACTGGCAGAGCTTGCGCGAGGCCACGGCGGATGCGTTCCTGCGTTGGCGTGCTGAACAAACGCAAGCGCCCAAAACCATCAATGAGTATCACGCCGTCTTGTCGGCCTTGTTCACCTGGCTGCGCAAACAAAATCGAGTTGCGGCCAATCCGTTTGAAATCATCAGCAAAGTGGATACGCGCGGCAAGCAACGCATCCAGCGGCGGGCTTTGAATGATGATGAGGCCAAGCGGTTGCTGGCGGGGCCGCGCAAGTTGCTTTATCTGCTGGCCATGCACACGGGTTTGCGGCGGGGTGAAATCAACGCCTTGCATGGCGGCGATTTTCATTTGGATACGGCTAATCCGTATTGGATGCTGCCCGCTGCCTTCGTCAAGAATCGCAAGGAACAGCCCCGTCCGTTGCACCCTGAACTCGTGGCGGAATTGCAAAAGCTGAAAGCCGCCGGAAAACTCAAGCCGGAAGATTTGGTGTTTCCCGATGGTGTCCCGACGATGAAAGAAATCCGCAAGGATTTCAAGAAGGCGGAAATTCCGTTAAAAGACGAGCGCGGCCATGTGGTGGACTTCCATGCGCTGCGGACGACCTACATTACCCGCCTGCAACGGGCTGGCGTTTCGCCCCGTGAAGCGATGGAGTTGGCGCGGCACAGCGATATGCGTCTGACGATGAAGACCTATACGGACGTGGCGCAACTGCCTTTGGCGGCTACCGTTCGCGGATTGCCTTCGATTGGCGACTCACAAATAGACTCACAAACTTCAGTCGCCGACCGTCCAACCGTGTCACCGACTGTCATCGGTTTGAAGTCAATCAAGGTAGGTAAAACTGTTGGAAACATTGACGGAAATCACGGTGCGTCATCCATTGTCACTTTCGGTCACGAAAATGAAAATGGCGGAGAGAGGGGGATTCGAACCCCCGATACGGCTTTTGACCGTATACCGGTTTAGCAAACCAGCGCCTTCAGCCACTCGGCCATCTCTCCACTATCTCTTCACTTGAAAACTCAAGTTGACCGATATTTTGCCCGTCGCAGCGCGTTGATGGCAAGCGGATTCGCTCTTTTTGTTTATTTTCAAAAAATACCGGCGCTTGATTGCACGGATCGCAATATGGGCGACGGCGCTTTTGCCCTTGGGCTTTGTTGTCAGCGTCCTTAAAGCCCGCCACGGGGATGCGCCGACGGTTGCGCCTCGCCCACGGCCAAAATCGCTTGCCGCAGCCCCTTCCCAGTTTTCAAACAGACTCTGAGGTTTTTGGAAGTCCTGCCAGGGTTGCCCTCATGGTAAAAAGTGAAGTGATCCACGCGGTCAAACCTGGCCGCTTAGGATAATGTCACCGGAAAGGATCAAGGCTTTGTCAATCCAAGCCTGAACGGAGGCTTGCACCAAGCCGCTCAATCGTCCCGAGATGACGGCCTCCAACTGGATGCGCGATCCCGGGCTGGCGGTTCCGTAAATTTTGATGGCCCGCATGCCTGTGAGTTTCAGTTGTTTCAGTGGATTCATGCCGGGATCGGATTGGGCCACGACACCGGCCAATTGAGCGGCGGCTTCCACCAACAAGACCCCTGGGAACAGGGGCTGGCCTGGAAAATGCCCCTTCAAAAATGGCTCATCTCCACGCACCCAATATTCGCCCCGGCCCTGTTTTCCTGGCTCCAGAGAGATTATCCGGTCGAGGAATCTGAATTCCTGGCCATGGGGCAGGGCATTCAGGGCCTGAGCGAAAGTTTCGGAATCCTTCATGAGTTCAGGGCCGAGGCCCGGCTTGGGATTTTTCTGCCCTGGATTCCGATTTCCACTGAAACAAGCTGTCAGGCAGGGATGGATTGAGGGTTTGGTTGGTATAACGGCTTTCCATGGTGGTGCCATCGGCAAAAACCAGCCTGGTGCTGACGAGGAGAAAATTCCGGGTGTTCAACGTGATGTCAAGGTGAGGAATCATTTGACGGGCCTCTGGATGGGTGGGCTGCATCTGCACGATCCAATTTTGAGTCGAGTTGGTCAAAGAGAGGATTTTGAATTGGGACAGGAAATCTTTTTGATCGCGGGGCATTCCTGCCTGCATCAAGGAGCTCATATCGCGCCATTGGCGCGGAGCAGCCGGTCCCAGTGGATAATGCTCCACCTGATTCAGGAAGGGGTAGGCGACAGTCATTTCAGAAGGCTGACCCAGGACAATGGTCCTGGGTGGGCTGCCAATCACCCACCGAAAATATCCGGGCGACTTGTAATCCACATGGCCAGGCTCCTGGAGCGGACGGTTAAAAGTGGGAAGGGTTCGGATTTGGATAAAGTCTGCGGACCAAGCCACCACATTGGTTTGCTGGTTGAACCATGGCTGGAGGATTTGAATGGGGTCTGCAATGGCGTGGGCAAGGGCGCTGGCCGTAAGCGCCACTGCACAGGTCATTACTTGGAAGCCATGTCGGAATCCAAGTTTGCATGCCAGATTGGAACAAAATGAAACCATTGATCGGCATGTTGGCGGATGGCAGGTTCAAAGGCACGCAAGATTTTTTCGGCGAGGGCTGCGCGCTCCTGCCTGTTGCCAAGAAGAGTCCGGTCATAGGTGATTTCCGGGAGTATCCTGGCGCGGTAACCGGATTTTTCCCTGATAATAAAGGCGGGCACGATGGCACAGCCGGAGGCGCGCGCGAGTTCGGCTGGGGCGATTGAGGCCGAAAGTGACTGGCCAAATAATTGGGCTGGCACGGCGGTGGCGGGATGAGGGCGGTCCACCAGCAAGGCTACGTTTGCTCCCGTTTGAAGTTTTTTGACGATATCCAGCATGGCGAAGGCGTTCCGTCCGACCACGAGTGTTTCAACCCCCCATTTGCGGCGGGAAGTCTCGCGCAGCCGGGTCATGCGCGGGTCGGGTTCCTCCTGGGTCAAGACCATGAGCTGGCATCCGTGCCGGACCATGAAAGGCCCCCCCAATTCCCAGTTTCCGAGGTGGGGCGAGACCAAAAGCACACCGCGTCCGCGGGCGGAGGCGGCTTGGAAAATGTCCCAGCCTTCCCAGTTTACAAACCATTGGGGGGAATGGCTGCCTCCCTCATATTTCCACAAATCGCATAATTTGAGGGTGAACTCGGTGAACAACTGGCGCGCGGCTTTTTGGGCGGCTTTGGAATCTCCCTGTTTCACGGGGAGGAGATTGTTTTGGATGACACGGCGAAAGCCCGGGGCACAAAGCCAGGCCAAGGTCGCTGCAACGCGGGCAAGCACGTGGCAGGCCGGGGTGGGCAACCAGCGCATGGTCCATAATCCTAATTTCCAGAACGAGGCCTGATAAAGGGAAGGGGGGCCGGAGGGGTTTGGTTTGGCCGACTTCTCCCTGGATGCGGTGAAATGTTTCCACCAGGCGGGCAAAAGATAGATGGAAACAAGCATGTTGCAGCCGATACCCATGGCGCAAATCCTGCCGAGGCTGGCCATGCCGAGATTGCTGGAAAAGCCCAGTGAACCAAATCCTGCCACGGCCGTTCCGCCGCAAAGCAACAAAGCCCTGCCGACGGAATTATGTGCCATGAGCCGGTTTCCCCCGTATCTTGCCAGCGCCAGTTGCATGAAAATTCCGTAGTCCACCCCCGTGCCCAGGATGAGGGGAAGAGCCATAAGGTTGAGAAGATTCCATTTCCAGCCCAGCAATTTCATAAGGCTTAGCAACAGAGCCAGGCTGAAGCAAAGCACGGCCAAGCTTAAAATAATTTCCAAGAGCCGCCTAAAGGCAAGGCTCAGGGAGCAAAGTATCAGAACCACCATGGGTGCCAGCAGTTTCCATAAATTCGAACGGACCACGCCATAAACCATGGAACCCAGTATCTGCCAACTGGAGATGTATGCGCAACCTGGAGGCAAACGCGCCTGCAAAGCGTTCCAATCCACTTTGTCATTGGCAGGAAAAAGATAACCCACGGCCACGCAGTTGGTCTCTGTGCGGACTGCCAGCCTGCCCAGGATCCATGAGCTTAGGGAATTCGTGGGCCAAAAAACTCCGGGAGTTTTCGCAGCACGACTCCAGGTATCCAAGATTTCATCGGTCAGGCCCATGGCGGACCCGGAAAAGCCGGCTTGAGCGGCTTGTTGATGAAGAATGGACTTTTCCGAAACAAGGTCCAACGCACGTTCACGATTGGCTTTTTGCCATTCCGGCCTGGGCCAGACTGCATCCGGCAGGATGAAACTTGTGATTGAGCCTTGTGAAACGGCCTGTTGCAAGACCGGACGAATTTGATCCAGGCAGGATCCCACGCCAGTTTCATTTTTTCCGGAAACGACCAGCCAGACGGGTGATCGGGCGCCAGCCATATTTGACTGAATGGCATCCATTGCTGCATAAGCCTGACTATCACGCGGGCGGAGGGCGTCTGCGGTGGTGTCCATCAGGGGAAATCCATGAACCAAAACCAGCAGGCTCAACAGCGCGCCAGCGGCAGTAAGACAAGATGCGCCAATCCAACCGGGAAGAAATCGGGGCACTGGGGCCGGTTCGGATTGTTCCTTTGGACCCGGTTCCGGCTGATAGTCCATTTCCTTCATGCGGTGAGGGAAAAGTGGCGGCAAATAGGCATAAATCATGAACAACGCAGAGAGACAGACGCCCATGGCCACAAGTGCCCCGAGTTGTGCCAATCCTGGCAAACCGCCCAAACCCAGGGACAAGAATGAGCAAATGGTGGTGGTGGCAGCCCAAAAAATGGCGGGAGCAATAGCCCTGCGGATCCGGGGAATGGAATGGGTGGGTTGGGCTAGAGCCTCCTGGTAGTGAACCACCGCATAATCCACCGCCAATCCTAAAAGAATGGCGGCAAATCCCATGCTGATCACGCTTATGGAACCGAAAACGAGGCCGCCCGCCGCCAACGTGCCTATCAGGATCAGCGCCAATAGAGCGAGCAGCCAGAGCATGGGCTTTAATCGCCGATGAGCCAGCCAAAACAGGATTGCGATCATGAAAGCAGTTCCAAAGGTGGATCCAATAATATCATGACGCATGCTGGCCGCGATTTCCGCCACAAAGGCGGGGCGTCCAGTGTAGCGGATTTGGACTTGATCCCGAGGGAGGCCGCAGTGGCGCACCACCTGGTCCACCGCTTTTAGCCATTGCGCACAGGCATGATCATCTTCCAGGGCCTCACGGGCCCGAACAAAGACCACGCGAAAAGAACCTTCACTGCCTTCAAAGGCATCCGAGCTTGCCCCCGATTGCAGCAGGAGGCCGCGCAGGGACCCCGGCAGTTGTGTGAATTGGTAAGGATCGTGTCCCAGGCGTTCCATGTCAGCGGGCGATGCGGTGGTGGCGATGGCTTCGCTCGTGGCTTGGAGTTGGGCTTGCAGCCGGGGCAGGGCGAGGGCATCGGCTTGCTGGGCAAAGACCTGGGGAGGCTGATTGTACCATAGGTAGCCAGTCATTTCGCCCGCCAAACCGGGAGTTTCCATCCATGGCGGCTGCCATTGAACAGAATCCGCCAGGTCCGGGCGTTGGCGCAGGGCTGCGGCGATTGATTTGGCGGTGGTTTCGGCAGTTTCTGGATCGGGCGCCTGAATGGTCACTAAAAGTTCCCGGGCATTGGTAAAATTCCGCTGGTAGAGTTTCAATCCCTTCACTGAGGGCAGGTTGGGGGGCAGCAGGTCCAGCACCTCCGTGTCAAAGTGCAACCTGGCAAGGCCAAACCCGAGAAGCGCCAACACAACCAACCACCACCATCGGATATGTTTCATGGGAGATTGATTCCTTCAAGGCTTTCTCCGGTGATTGGATTTTGCAGGCGCCAGCGGGACGATGTCAGCCAGGAAAAACGCCAGGGCGGCTCGACTGGACGGCCTTCCAAGGCGGGGGCGATAAGGAAAAGACTGAAGTGGGCGGGTACGTGCCCGGTTCCAGAGCTTGAATAACTGCCTGCGCCATAATGAATCCACCAATGCCCCGCCACCAGGCCTGCGTCCACCAGTGGCAGGGGA
Source organism: Limisphaerales bacterium (assembly GCA_027451565.1). Taxonomy (GTDB): domain Bacteria; phylum Verrucomicrobiota; class Verrucomicrobiia; order Limisphaerales; family UBA11358; genus UBA11358. Next base: position 6,928 of record DAIDJC010000123.1, read on the forward strand.
TTCTTGGAAAGCGCCAGTTTGAAATCCCCCGAGCGGTTGGTGGCGAGCAGAAAATCGGCGGCCAAAAGCGCCTGGCGGCGGTTGATTTGCCAGAGAACCTGACCTTGGGTAAGGCTCCAGTCCTGCCCGGAAAAGTCCATCGCTGGCATGGTGTTGGAAGTGCGGCAGGCGGTCATACCCAGCATCAATGCCAGGGAAACCATTGGGAAAATGACGTTCTTACGGAGAAGCTTCAAGATGGCGAGGCCGCAGGCTGCCCGGCAGGACGGGGACATGGTTCAGCCGGCACGGTCAGCCTGGGCACCAAGGGGCGATAGGCATGCCATTTGACCAGTTTGAAAAAATACCAGAGGCGCCAGCGCAAATTCCATCCGCCCTCCAGTTCGCCAGCCAAAACAGCGTTCACCGCATCAGGCAGGCTGGCATGATTGCGGGGTTGCATGAAAAGCTCCATGAAAGGCCAGGTGTAGTAATGCTCGACCATTTGCCAGTAAAATTGCATCCCCTTGCGCACGCGCTTTTCGTAGCGCAGAAAACGCCTGCCGCCATTGTCCTCTGCATCAATGGATTTGACGATAGCCTCGGCAGCCAGTTTTCCGGACCACATGGCCAGGTAAACACCGGCAGAAAAAATAGGGTCCATGAAACCTGCCGCATCGCCCACGCGCACCACCCGGTCGCCAACCAGGCGGCGGTTGTAATAGCTGAAATCGCTTAAAGTCTGAATGGGAGCCAAAGGGATGGCTCCAGACATGCGCTCTTTCATGACCGGACTGTGATCCACCCAGTATTGAAACAGTTTTTCGGGTTCCATGCCGGACTTGGAAAATTCATCCCGGTCCAAAACCAATCCCACACTGGTTTTCTGGGCTGACACGGGAATAATCCAAAACCACTTATTGTGCAGACGGGTGATGATGGTGTCGCCGCCGGCATCACCCTGGTCGCGTTGAACCCCGGAAAAATGGCCAAACACCGCCAATTTTTTGAGTGTGGGGTGGATGACACGCTGTTTTTCCTGGTTGCCGGTCAGGTTGTTTCTTCCGCTGGCATCAATTAGAAAGGAGGCATCGAAAGTTGAGGATTGGCCGTCCGGTCCCATGGCCTCCACGGTCACTCCATCAGGGTTTGACTTGGTGCTTTTAACCGACCAACCCTCGCGGATTTCCGCACCGCTGGCCCGTGCATGCTTCATCAGGATATGGTCGAAAGTGGCTCGTTCGACCTGCACCACCTCGGGTTCCCGGGTAAACCGGCCTTTGCCAAAAATAAACCTGGTCGAATGCGATCCATTGCCCAAATAAAACCGGGCGCCAAGTTTGCGGGGAAAACCAGCTTCCTGAATGGCTGGCAACACCCCCAGTTCGCGGAAAATGCGCTGATTATAGGGCAGCAAAGATTCCCCAATGTGGAAGCGCGGGAAAATTTCGCGTTCCAGAACCAGCACTCTTTTTCCGCTTTTTGCCAAAACTGTTGCCGCGCTGCTTCCCCCAGGACCGCAACCAATGATCACCACATCCCAAGGATTTGTTTTCATTTGCTGGATTTTGATTGTGTCACTCGATGGCACCCCTCGGCAAACCACGGGCCAAATGCCTTGTCCAAGCGGAGCGGACAGGTATCGTTGTAGTTTTTACCCGGTCTTTTGTCAACCTCGTCGCCATAAAAGATTAGGCTCTTTGCTGGGACCAAAGCCCCAACTCCCGCAATCCACGCATTCTCCAAATGGTTAGGCAACCAGAGATTCCAGCCATTCCTCGAGAATCATTTGTTCCGCGCCTTTGGCCGGTCCCCGCAGATGCATCTAAACCACATCTTCAAGGCGGCGTAATCATGGAGGCACCGCCAGGGGCAAAGTGGTGGCAGAACACATCCACAATGAGCTTGCCGCCAGGAGCGGGAGCACGGTCGGAGGGGTCGGTCGGGAAAATGGGGATTCTGGATTCCTTGCAGGACATGGTGTTTTGTTATAAAAATATTTCATGGGCCAGACTCTTCTCTTCCCGGACCCGAAGCCGATGGACCAGCGGCTGGGCGGGAAGTTTTTCCGGCGCGCTCCGCGCAGGCCAGGTGTTTATTTGATGAAGGATGCAGATGGCAACGTGCTCTACGTCGGGAAGGCAAAGGACCTCAAACAGCGCCTTGGCTGTTATCGTCTGGCCAATCCTGACCGGATGCCTCGGCGGCACTTGCGCATGGTTCGAGAGGTCGCTCACATCGAATTTCAATTTTGCGCCAACGAATCG
>DAIDJC010000124.1 GCA_027451565.1 Limisphaerales bacterium
GCCACTCCATTGAAAACGATTTCCTCCACATCAAGCTGGGTTCCGCGCACCAGCCGGATGGCATTTTGCAGGCGGGTGGACTGGCCGTGAACCACGTGCATCTCCACCTCCAGCCGCTGGCCCAGCATTCCCACGGGATTGGTCACCCCGGTCTGGCCGTCCAGGTAGAAATGTTGCCTTATGGCGTGAATGAGTGAATGATCAGCCGGCAGGTTGATGGCTTTGGCGTTCTTGATGACATCCTGGACATCGTCCTCGGTAATTTCCCGGTCGGCAGAAACCACCGTATGAACGCCCCGGTTGGTGAAACTCCGCAAATGCCCGCCACTGACACCGAGAAAAACACTGCGGATTTCCACGTCGGCCATTTTTTCCGCCTCGTAAAGGGCGTTGCGGACGTCCTCCTCGGCCTGCTGGGCATTGGTGATCTCACCCTTGCGGACGCCGCGGGACCTGGCTTGTCCCACGCCAATGATGCTCAAGCCCCCTTCATGGTCCAATTCCCCCACCACCACGCAGATTTTGGATGTTCCAATCTCAATGCCGGCTATGATTTTATTTTCTTCAAACATTTTTCCTCCTGTAGTTGGTGGGTTTGGTGGGTTTAAGGCGTTTCAATTCCCTGGCCGGGGAGGTTGGATTGGCCGGAACGGCATCCAGTGTGACCCAGTTCACGGGCACGTCATTTTCCAGGGCCAGATCAATTCTGGCAATGGTTTTACCCCGCTGAAATCCCCAATCATAAATGGCACGCCATCTCCTCAAGGCTTGTTCGGGATCATCAAGACCGAAGACAACCTGTCCGCCCTGGGCGGTGGTCACATGGATCACGCCGGGGGCTGAGACGTCCATTTGCCGCAGGTCCTCCAAGCCGGACATGGGGGATCGTTTAAAGAACGTGATCAAACGGAGTGCAGCCTGCAATTGGGGTGAATCCAGGCGCCTGCCAGGGACCAGTTCCGCCAGATTGGTCCAAACGATCACCGGCAGGCTATTGTCCAAGCCCAGCAAGGGAACATTGTTATCAGCGCCATTCAACGGCTGCATGACATGACCCTGGGCGTCCAGCTCGTACACCATCATGGAAACGCCGTTATTGCCATCCAGATGGGGCACGTCCACCTGGGCCAGGGGCGTCCGTTCATGCACCCGGATGCGCAGGGTCTGTGGCAGGATGCGCTCCACGGAGACACTGTCCAGCACGGAAACCAATTCAAGATTGCGCTGCACGCCAACCAAATCCAAGCCAATGAGATTTTGCCCAAGACGCACGCCGGACCACCGGCGCAACTGCTCCAACGGCAGGGTTCCATCCGTTTGGACGTCAATCCTCTCAATGGCAAAATCCGCGTTATGATAAACAAATTGGTCCAGCAACGCTTCACCGGCCCGCCAAAGCAGGTAAAGGCCAAAGACGGTTCCAAAAACGACGCCTGCCGCCAGGGCCAGCAGCCTGTTGCGCGCCTCCCGAAGCGGGCCGGACCGCATTTTGACGTCCAGCACGTTCGTCCTGACCTGGCGTCCGCTCCGGTTGTTTTTTTTGCGATTAAACCACATGGCGACCTCCCCGGCGCATGGCCAGTTCCACCATTCGCTGGCACAAGGCGGCATAATCCAGGCCTGCGGCCGCTGCGGCCTTGGGCAGGAGACTGGTTTCCGTCATGCCCGGCAGGGTGTTCACCTCCAACACCACCGGCGCACCATCCGCAGCCACCATGACATCCACCCGGGCATAATCCCGGCAACCCACCGCACGGTAGGCGCCCAAGGCGGCATCCTGAATGCGCTTGGTGGCATCCGGGCCAAAATCGGCCGGGCAAAAATAATCCGTGGCACCGGGCGTATATTTATTTTTATAATCCAGCGGCCCCCTTTTGGGACGAACCTCGACCACGGGCAGAGCTTGACCATCCAGGATTCCCACCGTGGTTTCGCGCCCCACCACTTTTTCCTCCACCAAAGCCTCGGAATCATGCCGCAACGATTCCTCCAGAGCACGGCCCAGGTCTTCCTCCTGCTCAATGAACTGGAGCCCCACGCTGGAACCCTGGCGGCAAGGCTTGGCCACCAGGGGCACATGGAAACCGGGAGGCAAAACCGAGCAGACACCTGACACCTTGAAATAGCGGGCCGTGGGCACCCCCGCCCGCATGCACGCCTCCTTGGCCAAAACCTTGTCAAAAGCCACACGGCTGGCTTGAGCCCCGCTTCCCGTGTATAGCGCTCCCTGCCGGTCCAAAATTTCCTGGACAGTTCCGTCCTCGCCGAAGGTTCCATGCAGGGCCAGAAACACCACGTCCGTCCCTGCGGGCAAAGCCCACTCAGGAATGGCAGGATCCACCAGGTCCACCCGATGGCCCAGCTTTTTCAGCGCGCCAGCCACGGCTGCCCCGGAACGAAGCGAAACCTCGCGCTCCGCACTGGCGCCGCCCGACATCACCGCAATGTTCCAAAAACCACTCATTTAATGATTCAACACAAACTTTGCAGGGTTCACGGCGATGCGCGGAAAGGCTTTTAACACTTCCTCATCCCAAGTCACAAGAGTCAACCCCAGTTCCTGTGCCAGGGCCACGTATTCGCACTCAAACCCGCCGCAACCGGAACGCGCCGCCATCTCCAGAACCTTGCCGGACAAAACCTGATACTCCCGCCCCGCCACCATTTCTTCCGCCACTTCCATGGCCCTCAAACCATCCGCTGCCGTCATGCCTTCCCTACGCATGCACTTTACCAGCATCTGGCGCATCTCGGAGCGCCAGACCACCGGCGCCGCCCATGCGCCATCCCGCCGCAACACCGCCTCCGCCTCGCCCACCCTGTCATTGCGGAGAGCCAGGCTGGCAATCAGGCTGGTGTCAGCGACGATCACGGCCCTCCCGAATGAGCCGGTCCAGACGCGCCGACGAAGTGCGAAACTGCATGGTCTCGCGCATCCCACCCGTTCGCTCCAGCAGAGCGGACGCGTCCAGGGGCTGACTGCGAACGCTGGATTCAAGCACCGCAATTGCTTCCGTGTTCAGGCTGCGCCCATGGCGAGCTGCCCGCTTTTTCAGGGCCTGGTGCGCCGCCTTGGAAAGACCCTTGATCGTGATGGAGATCATGGAAAAACCATAACGCAACCATTTTGGAAGTCAATAAATTAAGGCTCCAAAATCTCGATTTCCGGCTGCAATTCCAGGGCGCGGGCCTCGCGCACACGCTCCCGGAGCAGGTCAATCAATTCCAACACGTCCCGTGCGCTGGCTCCGCCCTCATTGATGATGAAGTTGCCGTGTTCGCGCGACACCAGCGCGCCGCCCACACGCAGGCCTTTCAAGCCCAATTCATCTATTATTTTCCCGGCCGAACCCTGGGCAGGGTTTTTGAAAGCGCACCCGGCGCTGGGAGCGGCGGGCTGGCTTGCCCAGCGTTTGCGGCTGTACTCCAGCATGCGCTGGCCGATGGCTTCCGGCGAATCCGGATGGCCCGTGAAAACACATTCCAGGGCAATTTGCCCCCTCAATCCCTCGCAATGCCTGTAGCCGATCTCCAAATCCGCCGGTTTGCGGATGACTGCGTTTCCATGAAAGTCCATGGACCGCATTTGCTCCACCCGATCCCATGTGGCGGATCCCATGGCGCCGGCATTCATGCGCAAAGCCCCGCCCACGCTTCCGGGGATGCCCTCCAGGAATTCCAAACCCGCCAAACCATGACGCCGGGCGGTCACTGCCACGGTTTTGAGCCGGGCGCCGGCCCCGCACACCAGCCGCCCATCCTTCCATTCAACTCGTTCAAACACCGGCGATTTCAAGCTCAGGATAACGCCCCGAAAACCTCCATCCTGCACCAGGAGATTGGATCCCCTGCCTACGACAAATAGTCGCGCCTTTTCCTCCCGGCAAAAGGCCAGGACTTGAGCCAGGCTGGCTTCATCAGCCGGCTCCACATAGAGATCCGCCGGTCCCCCCACGCGCAAGGTGGTATGGCGGGCCATGGGTTCCATGGCCCGGACTGCGGTGCCTGGCGTCACGCGGGCGGCCAGTTTGGCAGCAGCCATCATCGGGTCTGCCAGGACACTCCATTCAGGCGCAGTTTTCATGAGTGCCCCGCCTCCGTCCTTTTTGAAACGGGCTGAAGACTGCCCAAATCACGGGAAGGCTCCAAAGTGGCGCCAAGCTTTTGCAAAATGAGGCCGGCAATGCAATGGGCAGCGTCTGGGGCATGCCAGCCCCCCAAGACCTCTTGCATGACAGCCCTCAGGCGCGTGTTTTCCATCAGGTCAACCAGCAACGGAGCCACGGACGCAGGCGTTGCGCAACGCTGCTCGATCATCAAAGCTGCTCCATTTCGGGCAAAAACGGCTGCATTGGCGCATTGGTGATTGTCTGCCGCCTCGGGAAAAGGCACGAGCAACGCGGGCAAACGGCAGCAGGCGATCTCTGCCAGGGACGAAGCGCCTGCCCGACTCACACAGGCATCCGCACTGCCCAGCGCCAGCTCCATCTCTGCCAGAAAAGGTTTGACCGTGGCGGCCATGCCCAGGGAGTTGTAGGCCGCCTTCACCCGCTCCAGGTCCCTGGCGCCGGTTAGATGCAACCATTGCCAGTTCCGGTCCTTCAAATGGGGCAACACATTCAGGATCACCTGATTCAATCCCATTGCACCCTGACTCCCCCCCACCACCAGCAGGACGGGCTTTTCGGGATCCAATCCCAGGCGGGAGCGGCAACGGGCAGCATCCATGTTGGTCATGGCCACGGACTTGAAGGAGAAGGATTCACGCACTGGGGTGCCGGTAAAGGTTGTTTGCCGGGCGCTCAAATGGGCAGCGGTTTCAGAAAAACCAACAAAAGCCTCCATGACCAATCCAGCCAGAAGCCGGTTCGCTCGTCCAGGAATGACATTGGATTCGTGGAGGAAAGCCGGGGTTCCCGCCAGCCGGGCCGCCACCACCGGTGGCGCACTGGTAAACCCGCCCATGGCCAGCACTGCCTGGGGACGATGTCTTTTGAACAATTCCCTCGCCCGAAAAAAGGAACGCGCAAATCCGGTCAAAAATGATAGGTAATTCCTGTTTTGAAGACCCACCACCGGCAATGTGTGGATGAGCATTCCATCCAGGTTTTCAACGGCTTTTTGATCCACCTCCTTGGGTGAAACCAGAAGCATCACCCTGGCCCCAAGGCTGCGCAAATGGCCCGCCACGGCCACTCCCGGATACAAATGCCCGCCGGTTCCGCCGCAGGCAATGGCAATCAAAGGGCTCCTTTCCCCGGTAGCGTTCATGCCCCGCTCGCCGCAAAAGGATTCCGTTGACGCGGCCGTGTTTCTTCAACAAAAACCTCCTCGGCGGAGACCTCCTGTCTTGCAGCCCTCCGGGCCACCCCGAACAGCAAGCCCACGCAGGCCAGCATGGCCAGGAGGTTGGATCCCCCGTAGCTGATGAAAGGCAGCGGCAATCCCTTGTTGGGCAAAGCGCTGGTGACCACGCCAATGTTGATCCAAGCCTGCAGGGAAATAAGCAGGGTCACCCCGGTGGCCACCATGGTCCCGAACAGGTCCTCCGCATGCAATGCAATGTAAATGCCGCAAATCAGGATCACCACAAAGGCCAGCACCACAAGCAGGGTCGCCACCAAACCCAACTCCTCGCCAATGATGGAAAAAATAAAATCCGTGTGATGTTCGGGCACAAACCCCAGTTTCTGTCTTCCATTGCCCAGCCCCAGCCCGGTCCATCCACCCGATCCCAAAGCAATCATGGCCTGATAAGCCTGGTACCCCACCCCTTCCTTGTGATTCTCCATGTCCAACCAGCTAAAAATACGCCTCATGCGCATGGGATCATGCAAAATGGAAAAGACCAGCCCCGCAATGGCGATCAACCCGGGCGGTATGAGCAGCCTCAAGGGAACACCTGCTATGAGCAACATGCTCAAACCCACGACAGCCAGCAGCACAGTGGTGCCCCGATCCGGCTCGCGAAAAATCAATGCCAGCATGGAACCCAAAATCAAGACAGGCACCATCAACCCCCATTTGAACTGGTTCAGGTGGCGCTGAAACCGGTCGCAATACCAGGCCAGAACCAGGACCAACGCAAGTTTGCCCAGCTCGGAAGGTTGCAAACGCATGCCCGGCAAAATAAACCAGCGATGGGCGCCGTTGATTTTTTTGGTGAGACCATGCGGCAGGGGGAGAAGAACGAGGACCAACAACACCAGGGCAACGCCAAACATCGGCCATGCCACTTTCTTGAGGGTGGCACCATCCGCAGAAGCCGCCACCACGCACAAAACCAGGCCCATCACGCTCCAGATCAACTGGGATTTGAGGTACTGAGCCCCGACCTGCGTCATGCTTGAGCTATAGAGCATGACCAACCCCAGCCCCAGTAGGGCAGCCACACAAAAGGCCAGGGTGGTGACGGCAAATTTCATTGACAGAAATCGGCCGGCCGGGGAAGCCCCGGCCAGCCGCACAATTCTGCTCAGTTGGCGCCAGGCGCGCCCGTGGCTGGAGCCGGAGCGGGGGCTGGAATCACTGGCTGGCTGGCTGCGGGAGCCGGAGCCTGAGGCGCGGGCTGCTCCACCGGAGCGGCAGGAGCTGTCGCCTCGGCATGACCCGGAATCTTCAGCTTCTGGCCCACTTTAATGCGGGTGGTGGACAGGCCGTTGGCCGATTCAATGCCTTTCACGGTGGTACCGAAACGTTTGGCAATGCGGTGCAGGGTGTCACCTGACTTGACGGTATAGGAGGTTTCCGACCCGCTGTCCGCCGTCGAGGCGTCAGGCGAGGCAGAGGCAGAGGATCCAACGGTGGCACTGCCGCCGCCAGGTATGACCAGCTTCTGCTTCACTTTGAGGCGGCGCGGATTCACGCCAGGATTTGCAGCTTCCAAGGCCTTGAGTGAAACTCCGTTTTTGCGGGCGATTTTGCCAAGGGTGTCCCCGGCCACGACCACATACTCGGACCCACCCGACTCAGGAGCTTGGGGAACTTCTGCCGGGGTTTGAACGGGCGCCGGCATGGGCGCAGGAGTGTTGGCGACCACCGGGGCTGGAGGCGGCACGTTGGTGTCAGCCCCGGGAGCCACGGGCGCGCCATTGGTATCCCCCGCCATGCCGGGAGCTCCATTGGTGTCCGTCTGGATTGCCGGTGGATTCGTGTCCTGATCAGTGGAAGGGGCGTTGGAATCGGGGGCGTTGTCCCGTTTACATCCCTGGATGAGCATGGCCACCAATGCGGCCACACCCACCACCATCACACACGAAACCCCGACCTTTAAATTCGATCGGCGTCTCATTTGCTGGTCAAGCAGCGAGCCTTTGGGGACAAATGGATTTGGATTACTCATGGTCTTTGGCGCAATAGCGTCCTTTCTTCGAGGTGGTTGTTGAATGATGATTTGGATTGGTGCGCCCCGAAATTTTCCCTCGAAAAATTTCGTGTCGCGTTAAATTCATTAGGTTTTTCAATGGTACGAAAGCCACAGTCTGAACCGCTGGCGGATGAAAAGCCCGACGCTGTCCGGTACCGGCTGCCTGCCAATGCCCTCCGCGTCGAATCCAGGGACAAGGCTACCAGCGCACCCCGCCCTGCGCAAGCATCAATGCAGATTACAGCCATGTTTTCAAGGTTTTTCATTGCCACTCGTGTTTCACCTTAGTTTCAGGGCCGCCAGCGCCATCAGGGCGCACAGCAGGCACAGGATGTAAAAACGCATCACCACCTGGGATTCGTACCAGCCTTTTTTCTCAAAATGATGGTGAATGGGTGCCATCAAAAAAAGGCGACGCCCCGTGCCCGTTTTCCAGCGGGTCAGCTTGAACCATCCTTTCTGCAACAGGACCGACAAGGCCTCCGCCACAAAAACCCCCCCTGCGATCACCAGCACAAAAGGCTGGTGGATGAGCACCGCCACAATTCCAAATGCTCCTCCCAAGGCAAGAGACCCGGTGTCGCCCATGAAAACCTGGGCTGGATGGCAGTTGTACCATAAAAAACCCAGGCCCGCCCCCAGCAAACCCGCGCAAAACACCGTCAATTCGCCGGCGCCCGCCACATAGGGGATTTGCAGATACTCCGCCGCCTTGGTGTTTCCGGCCAGATAGGTGTAAAAAAGGAAAACGAAACCCACGATCAGCGTGCAGCCTATGGCCAGTCCATCCAGTCCATCGGTGGGATTGACCGCATTGGAGCTTCCGACAATGGTCAGCAGGACCACCGCGAGACCCACCGCCAGGCCGACGTGGATGGGAGTCTTGTAGCACGGCAGCATCAAGACGGAGACCAAATTACTTTCCACGGGATGGCGGCTGCCGGCCAGGCGCAATTCGCTCCTTGCCGGCAGGTTCCAAAGATAAAACCCCACAAACAAAGCCAGCAAAAACTGGACGATTAATTTCACGCGCGGGGGGGTGCCCCCGCCGCTTTGCTGGATGATTTTGGCGTAATCATCGTAAAATCCAAGGCCAGACAGCACCAGCACCGATAGCAGGGTCAATTCCACCAGCGCATTCCATTGCGCCCATAGCATGGTTGATATGAGCAGGGCCAGAACGATCAACAGGCCACCCATTGTGGGGACGCCGCGTTTGCTCAAAACGCGGGCCGACAATCCACCCGCCGCCTCGGCCTTGTCATCGTATTCCTGGCCAAACTTCAATTGCTTGAGCCAGCGGATAAGCCAGGGGCCCAGCCACCAGGATAACAAAAGGGCGGTGATGGCACACCCCGCGCTCCTCACGGTGATGTAGCGAAACAGGCGCAGGAAGGAGAGCCGGGATTCCCATTCGGTCCCGTGCGACCAGTCCAGCAACCATTGGCTCAACAAATAAAACATGACGACTTAATTTCTTCCCGTCCTGAGGCTTTCCGCTATGCGTTCCAACCTTGCCGCGCGGGAGGCTTTGAGCAGCACCACATCCCCCGGTTTCAGGAAACCGCGAACGGCTGCCACGGCAGATTCCACGTCTGAAAATTCCATCACCCGCCCGAGGCCCGCAGCCCGCGCTGCCTGCGCCGTGTCTGCCGCCATCCGACCCACGGCAAACAACTGGCCTATGCCCAGGAGGGCCGCATGGCGACCCACTTCGGCATGGGCCAGCGCACTCTGCGTCCCCTGCTCCGCCATGTCCCCAAGCACCG
>DAIDJC010000125.1 GCA_027451565.1 Limisphaerales bacterium
TCATCCGCCGCTCCCGCCAAGACCGCAAAAACCACCCAAAAGCCAATGTTCCTTGAAATTTAGATGCGTCTGCCCTGAGGCTTTACGGCGACCTCGTTGACAAATTGCTCAATTTGGCATAATCTTTTGGCTATCATAGGTCTGGACTATAAACTAAGGTGATGTCCAAGCTGGTGGTTCTGGTGTCTGATTCATGAAAATGAATTCCGGGAAATCCATTCATGAGCCCCAGGGCGGGGCGGACTGTGTCAGGGATTCGGCCATTGTTCATGCGCGGCTGGCTGCCATCGTTCGGGATTCCCAGGATGCCATCGTGGCCAAGGACCTTGAGGGAATCGTCACCGACTGGAATGAGGGAGCTGAAAGGTTGTTTGGCTACCCGGCTGAGGAGATGATTGGCAAATCCATCCGGAAAATCATCCCGGAGAGCCGGATGCATGAAGAAGAATCCCTGCTTGCTCGCATCCGGCAGGGGCTCAAGGTGGAAACCTTTGAAACCGAACGGATTCGCAAGGATGGTTGTTTGATTCATGTTTCAGTTACGGCTTCACCCATCAGGGATACTCTTGGCGGGGTGGTGGGTGTTTCCAAGATCGCCAGGGACATAACTTTTCAGAAGGAGCAAAATGCCGAATTCGAACGCCTCACGCGCCTCTACGCGGCTTTAAGCCAGATCAACCAATCCATTGTGATGGCTTCCTCGAGGCAGGATTTGTTTGATAAAGTCTGCAAGGTGCTGGTGGAATTCGGCGGCTTTGAGATGGCATGGGTGGGCCGGATGGATGAACGCACCCGAAGGATTCTGCCGGTGGCCACGGGGGGGCAGGGCGCTGATTACCTCAATGCCGTCGAGGTTTTTGCAGATGACCAAGTCAAGGGCCGCGGACCCACCGGACAGGCTTACCGGCTGGGCCAGCCATCCATTTGCAATGACATGTTGCACAATCCCACGACACAGGTCTGGCACAGGGAATTGGAGCAATTTGGGTTCAGGTCCTCGGCATCCTTCCCAATCCGCCAGATCGGAACGGTCTGCGGCACTCTTACTGTTTATTCCAGTGACCCATGGTATTTTCGGGACCAGGAAATCAACCTGCTGGAGGAGGCGGCAGGCGACATTTCATTTGCCCTCGAGGCCTTTGCCGAAAGGGAACGGCGCGAGATTTCCGAGAGAATGGCCGAAAGCGAGCGGCAGTTCTCCAAAACCATGATCGAGAGCCTGCCCGGGATTCTTTATTTTTACGATGACACCGGGCGTTTCATCCGGTGGAACCGGAATTTTGAGATCATTTCGGGATATTCCGCCGCAGAAATCAGCGGCATGCATCCATTGGATTTCTTTGAGGAAAAAGACCGGGAAATGGTGCGCCAGCGGATTACGCAGGTTTTTGAAACGGGCGATGCAACCGCCGAAGCCTCTTTTTGCTCCAAAAATGGCATATCCACGCCCTATTTTTTCACCGGCCACCGGATTCTGTTTGAGGGGAGGCCCTGCCTGGTGGGGGTGGGGGTGGATGTCTCGGAACGCAAACGAATGGAGTCCGCCTTGCAGCAAAGCGAGCTCAAGTACCGTGAACTGGTGGAACTGGCCAACAGCATCATTGTGCGATGGAATATCCATGGTCAAATCACCTTCATCAATGAATTTGGCCAGCGTTTTTTTGGATATTCCGCCGCCGAACTTCTGGGCCGCAATGTCATGGGAACCATCGTTCCAATACGCGAGAGCACGGGGCGGGACTTGGAAAGCCTGATGAAAAACATTTGCGCGGATCCCGCTGCGTTCCAGCAAAACACCAATGAGAACGTTCGCCGGGACGGAAGCCGTGTGTGGATTTCCTGGACCAACCGGATCATTCAGGATGAGCGGAAGAAAATCACGGAAATCCTCAGCGTGGGCACCGATATCACGCAACAGCGCCAGGCGGAACAGGCATTGAGGGTGCTCAACCAGACGCTTGAGATGGAGGTGGCGGAGCGCACCCGTGAACTGCAATCCGCGCTGCAAAAGGCGGAATCTGCAGACCGGCTCAAGTCCGCTTTTCTGGCCACCATGTCCCATGAGCTCCGCACGCCCCTCAATTCCATCATAGGTTTCACTGGCATCCTGTTGCAGGGGTTGGCCGGTTCCCTGAACGAGGAGCAAACCAAGCAACTGGGTATGGTGAGCAACAGCGCGCGGCACCTTTTGGAGTTGATCAATGACGTGCTGGACATTTCCAAAATCGAGGCGGGCCAGTTTGAGGTCCGCTTGGCGCCCTTCAACCTCGAACAGTCATTGGAGCGTGTATTGGCCCTGATCCGCCCGCTTGCCGAGCGCAAACACCTGGAACTCCGCGTCCAATTCGCCCAGGCGCCCACCGAAATGTTCAGCGACCAGCGCCGATTTGAGCAGGTGTTGATCAATCTGCTATCCAACGCCGTCAAATTCACCGACCATGGAAATGTGACCTTGCAGTCAGAAATGATTTCACACTGGACGCCTCCCGGTCGCTCTTTCACCCTCCGGGCCTTGCGCATTCGCGTGTCCGATACAGGCATGGGAATCAAACAGGAAGAGCTCAAGAACCTGTTCCTGCCCTTTCACCAATTGGACAGTGGAACCACGCGCCAATTCGAGGGAACTGGCCTGGGCCTGGCCATCAGCCGCAGGCTGGTGGAGTTGCTTGGCGGGGAAATATCCGTCGCCAGCCAGTGGAGCATCGGCAGCGAATTCACGGTTGTTCTGCCGTGCCAACCCCATTTTCCAAAATGACCGGAGCCACCATTTTACTCGTGGAGGACAATGTCCAGAACCGTTATCTCGCCACTTTTCTCTTGCAGCAGCATGGCCACAAGGTTGTGCCGGCCGCCGATGGGCGCGAGGCGCTTGAGCTGGCTGTCCGACTTCAACCCCACCTGATCTTGCTGGATATTCAACTGCCCGTCATGGATGGTTACACCGTGGCCAGGGCGCTGCGGGTGATTCCCCTGCTTCAAGCGGTGCCCATCGTGGCGGTCACTTCCCACGCCATGGTCGGAGACCGCGAACGCTGCCTTGCCGCGGGGTGCGACGGCTATATTGAAAAGCCCATCAACCCCGAAACGTTTGTGGTGGAAATCCACCGGTATTTGAAATCCAACCCCCCCAGACCATCATGACCCGCATACTGATAGTGGATGACAAGGAAGAAAGCGCCTACTACCTGGAGGTGTTATTGAAGGGGCATGGGTTCGTGACCGATACGGCGCGGCATGGGGCCGAGGCCCTTGTCAAAGCCCGCCAATGCTTGCCGGACCTGGTAGTCACCGACCTCCTCATGCCGGTGATGGACGGTTACACGCTGCTGCGTCTGGCCCGCTCCGATGACCTGCTCCGCAATGTGCCCTTCATCGTTTACACGGCCACCTACACCGACCCGGAGGATGAAAAGCTGGCCCTCAATCTCGGGGCGGATGCCTTTGTGCTCAAGCCTGCGCAGCCGGAGGATTTTCTTGCCAGGATTCGTGAGGTGCGCAGCAATCTGGCCAAAGGACGCCTTCCATCGGCCAAGACTGGAAAAACGGATGATCGGGAATTGCTCAAGGTTTACAGCGAAACCTTGATTCGGAAACTTGAAGAAAAAAGCCTCCAGTTGGAGGAAAGCAACCGCGCGCTGCGACAGGACATTGCCGAGCGCAGGAAAACAGAGCAGGAAAGGGAGCACTATTACAAATTTTTCCAGATTGCGAATGACCTCATGATTTTCACCGATGCCCGGGGTTGCATCTCCAGGGTCAATCAATCCTGCCTGAACACGCTGGGTTACTCCGAGGAGGAAATGCTGGGCCAAGCCTTTCTCTCCCTGGTTCATCCGGAGGACCAGGCTTTGACCGGCGGGGAATTGCTGCGCCGGGTCCGGTCGGGGGCGCCGGTTCAATGGGTCAATCGCCTTCTGTGCAAGGACGGGTCCATCCGCTGGTTTTCATGGCGCGCCAATTATGGCCCTTCAGACCAGATGACCTATGCCATTGCCAGTGACATTACCGACCGCATCCAGTCGGATGAATTGCTGCGGCTCTTGAAATCCGCCGTCGTCCAGGCCCAGGAAGCGGTGCTGATCACTGATGCCCAGATCAACCTTCCCGGGCCGAAAGTGGTTTTTGTCAATCCGGCTTTTTCCCGCATGACCGGCTATGAGCCTGACGAAATCATTGGTTGCACCCCCCGCAAGCTCCAATGCCCCGGCACCGACCGCGCCGTGCTGGACCGCCTGCGCAAGAATTTGGAAAGAGGCGAGCCATTTAACGGACAGGCCCTCAACCGCCGAAAAAACGGCGAGGAATTCATCATGGAATGGCAAATTACACCGCTTCGAAATGAAAATGGGGTCATCACGCATTTTGTGGCCATCCAGAGGGATGTCACCGAGGCCCGGCGCGCCGGGGAGGAATTAAAATGGAAATCCGCCTTCCTCGAGGCGCTGGTGGATGCCACGGCGGATGGCATCCTGGTGGTGGACAGCCTTGGCCGGAAAATCCTTCAAAACCAGCGGTTCATCAAATTATGGAAAATGCCGGCCGACATCGCCGGGCAGGGGGATGACAAGGAGTGGATGAATTTTATCAGCGCCCGCACCCGTAATCCCAGCAGGTTCACCGAGCAAAGCCAGGCCCTCAATTCGCAGCCTGATAAAATCAGCCGTGAGGAGTTGGAATTGCTCGACGGGACCTATCTTGACCTTTATTCCTCCCCCGTGCGTGACAAGTCGGGCCGGCATTATGGCCGGATTTGGGCATTTCACGACATCACCCAGCATCGGGAGTTGGAGGCGCAATTGCGCCAATCCCAAAAAATGGAGGCCCTTGGCCAGCTCGCAGGGGGCGTGGCTCACGATTTTAACAACATACTTGCCGTCATCCAACTCCAGGCGGGGCTGCTTCGCTCCGAGGCCAGCCTTACCCTGGAACAACTCGAGTTTGCCGCAGAAATTGAAAGTGCGGCCTCCCGCGCCTCAACCCTGACCCGCCAGCTTTTGCTTTTCAGCCGCCAGCAGGCCATGCAGCCCAGGACTCTTGATCTCAAGGAGGTCGTGGAAAACATCGCCCGCATGCTCCGCCGCACCTTGGGCGAAAAAATCTCCCTGGAGTTCAGCTTCAAGGAAAAGGACCTGTTCATCGAGGCCGACCCCATCATGCTCGACCAGATTCTCCTGAATCTGACCGTCAATGCCCGCGATGCCATGTCCAATGGGGGAATTATCACAATTGAAACTTCAAGCCTGGATTTGGATGAAAAGGATTGCAATGGCCGTCCGGGGGCGCGACCGGGTTCTTTCGTCTGTCTCACCGTTTCCGATACGGGCAGTGGAATTGCGCCCCAGCATCTTCCACACATCTTTGAGCCTTTCTTCACGACCAAGGAAATTGGCAAGGGCACCGGGCTGGGGCTGGCCACTGTTTTTGGCATTGTTCAGCAGCATAAGGGTTGGATCGAGGTGCGCAGCGAGTTGCGCAAAGGGTCCTCCTTTCGCATCTTTTTTCCACGCCAGGGCCGCCCTTCCCAGGATGGCGCAAGATGGGTTTCTCCTGAAACGCCCAAAGGCTCCCAGGAAACCATCCTCCTGGTGGAGGATGAAAGCGCCGTCCGCAAATCCATCCATGTCATCCTGACGCGCCTCGGCTACCGCATTCTTGACGCGGAAAATGCCCTGGATGCGCTGGAGGTCTGGAAACATCATCAGCAAGAAATCAAAATGATGATCACGGACTTGGTCATGCCCGGCCCGCTCAATGGCAGGGACCTCGCCCGGCAGTTGCTCGCGGAGCGCCCCTCCCTCCGGGTTGTTTACTTAAGCGGCTATAGCGCCGACATCGCAGGAATGGACATCAAACTGGAGATGGGGGTTAATTTTCTCACAAAGCCTTTCGATTCCAATATGCTGGCTCTTATGATCCGTCAGGCGCTCAAGTCATAAAGCACCCATGATGCGTCATTTCACATCGGGCCCGCCTCGGACCCCTTTGCCGCTCGGCTCTCCGGCAGAAGGATCATTTTTTACTCCTGCCATGGTCTCCCCGTCCTAATGTTTTTTTCCCATGCGAATCCTGGTCATTGAGGATGAGGTCAAGACGGCTGCCTATCTCAAAAAAGGCTTGGTGGAGAGTGGTTTTACCGTGGAGGTTTTCTCCTCGGGCACGGAAGGCTTGGACCAGGCCCTGCAAGTGGCTAATGACCTCGTCATTCTCGACATCATGCTTCCTGGCCTGGATGGCTGGTCCATCCTTTCTTCCATGCGCAAGGCTGGCTGCCAGACCCCGGTTCTCCTTCTCACGGCCCGCGACCTGGTCCAGGACAAGGTTCGCGGTCTGGAACTGGGTGCGGATGATTACCTGGTCAAACCCTTCGATTTTTCCGAATTGCTCGCCCGCGTGCGGACTTTGTTGCGCAGGGGTCCGCCCCGCCAGGAAGACGCGTTGCAAGTGGCGGACCTGCACCTGGATCTTCTCCGCCGCAAAGCTTTCAGGGCCAGGCAACCCCTGGTCCTCACTGCCAAGGAATTTGCCCTGCTCGAACTCCTCGTTCGCCGGCAGGGGGAGCCTCTTTCCAAAACTCTGATTGCCGAACAGGTTTGGGATATTCATTTCCACAGCGACCCCAATGTGGTGGAGGTGGCCATAAGGCGACTTAGGGCCAAGGTGGATGATCCTTTTCCACGCAAATTGATCCATACCGCCCGCGGCGTGGGCTACGTCCTGGAGGAACGCTGAAATGACTGCGCTTCGCTGGTCCATTACCGCCAGGCTTACCGTATTATACGCCCTGTCCGCCTTGGGCATGCTTCTCCTGGCCGCAGGGTTTTTACATTGGTCCCTGGTCGCCAATCTTCACCGGGAGGATGGCCAGTTTCTGGCGGATAAAATCAGTTTGCTGCGAACCATCCTGGGTCAGAATGGACCCGGGACAGATTCCCTCCAGGAGGAGGTGGAATGGGAGACGGCCGCATTGCATTTCGCCAAATACTACGCCCGGATTTTGGATGCCAATGGCCGCATTCTGATTGAGACCCCGGGCATGGGCGCCATTCTGCCCGCTTCTGTTTTCCCGGCGACACTCGCCCCGCCGCAGTATCAATCCGCATTGGCCAGCAAAAGCTTCCACGGAGGGCAAAAGTTTATATTGCTTGCCGCGTCCGCAGACCCCGCGCTTCCTCATTCCCGCCTGATTCAGGTGGCTTTGGATATTTCCCCGCAGGAAACCTTCCTCCAGAATTACAGGCGCAGTCTGGCGTGGGCGATTCTCTTTGGAGTGCTTTTTTCCGCTGTCACCGGCGCCTGGGTGGCCCGCCATGGCATGCGTCCCATTGCGGAACTGACCCGTCGCACGGACCGCATCAGTGCCAGCCAGTTGCATGAGCGTATCGCCTCCGATTCGTGGCCGCCTGAGCTGGAATCCCTGGCGCGGGGGTTTGACCGGATGCTGGATCGGCTTCAGGATTCTTTTGGGCGTCTCTCCAGGTTTTCAGGAGACCTCGCCCATGAGCTGCGCACCCCCATCAACAACCTCCGTGGTGAGGCTGGCGTGGCTTTGTCCCAGAGCCGCTCCCCGGAGGAATACCGCCGGATCATCGAGTCCAGCCTTGAGGAATACGCGCGTCTCTCCCGCCTGATTGACAACCTCCTGTTTTTGGCCCGTTCAGACAGTCCCACGGCCAGCATCTCCCGCCAGCCCTGCAACGCCACTCTCGCAGTCCAGTCCCTGTTCGATTTCTATGAGGCCCTGGCCGAGGATCGCGGGGTCTCCCTCCGGTGCAGCGGCCATGTGGAGGTCTTCGCCGATCCCTTGCTGCTCCGGCAAGCCTTGAGCAACCTCGTTTCAAATGCCTTGAACCACACCTCGCGCGGGGGCACGGTGGAGGTGACCCTTGATGGCCAGCCGGATGGTTCAAGCCGCATCCAAGTTTCCGATACGGGTTGTGGCATTCCTGAAATTCATTTGCCGCACGTTTTTGACCGGCTTTACCAGGCTGACCCATCAAGGTCTCGTTCATCCGACGGCGCCGGTTTGGGCCTGGCCATTGTCAAAACCATCATGACCCTTCACCAGGGAAAAGTTTCCGTGGAAAGCAAGGTGGGCCTGGGATCCTCGTTTGCACTCCATTTTCCAGCCGTTGCCTCCCGCACGAACCATTCTCCTTCCTGACAAAATTGTCAGGTTCCAGTCAGCTTCCTGACAGGATGGCTCTGCTAAAGTGACGGGGTCATGTCATGGTATTACCTTCTTAACCCTCTTTTTTGGCGGCGGAAAACCGCCCAAAGTGGTCGTTTAGGCCTGGTCACTCTAGCCCTGGCGCTGCCCGGGCTTGTGGCCCTGGTCCTTCCTGTGCCACTCCGTGCGGATGATCCCACGCCCGGCGCCAATTCAGGCAGCCCGCCATCCGCATCTGCCGTCACAGCCGGATCCGAGTGGGTCACTAACCAATTCACGGCCTTTGCGCAGGTGGCGCCAACCGCCGTTCTGCCATTGCGTGCCGCCCAGACCGGCGTGGTCCAAAATCTCTGCGCCGTCCCGGGTTCCAGCGTGCTTTCAAACCAGGCAATTGCCTCGCTCGAAGGTCCGGAAATCAAGGCGCTTCTTGAACAGGCCGCCTCGGAGCTGGCCGGCGCCCAAACCAATTTTATTAATGCGTCAATGGACCTCAAAATCCAGCAGCAACAACTGGCGTCACACTTGGCCACCCGCCAGACCTTGGCCCAATCCGGGGCAAACCTTGCCCAGGCGCAGTCCGCCCTGGCCCTGGCCAGGGCGCACCTGGACCAGTTGCGCCAGATGGTCATTATGCGCTCGCCCGTGGATGGCTCGGTGCTTTCGGTGTCTGTCGCCAATGGAGAGAGAGTGAACCCGGGGGACCCTCTTGTGGTGATTCAACCGGCAGGCAGTCTGTGGCTCTCCGCCGCCTTCCATGGCGCTGACGCCCCGCTCATCCACGTGGGAATGACAGGTGTCTTTTTTCCAGATGACCATGCCGACCCCGTGCCAGTGACTTTGTCTTCCGTTGCTTCCTCCCTTGCCCCGGATGGCGGCCTGGCGACCGGTGCCAGGCCCTC
>DAIDJC010000126.1 GCA_027451565.1 Limisphaerales bacterium
AAGCGAAATGGAAAGGGTCAAGATGCGGCAAGATGCTGGAGCGGAAGCTCTTTGGAAAGATCGAAACCCTCCGGGCGACGGTGCTTTTGCCTTTGGGCTTTGTTGTCGCCGTCGTTACAGCCCGCCACGGGGATGCGCCGACAGCTCCGCCTCGCCCAAGGCCAAAATCCCCGGTCGCAGCACCCTTCCCAATTTTCATAAAGGCTCATAGAGTTTGCGCCCTGTAGATTGGAGCAGATTGGCCTTTTGAATTACGTTTTTCGGGGTTAAAGAAACTGGCAATTTGACAAGGTTGGAGTAGAATGAAGCGATGATGAAAATACCAACATTGAACTTCGTCATCATGACCATTATAAGCTCTATGCTCACTGCAAAAGGCGCATTGCAAACGCGCACCGTGGACTATTCACAAGGCGGACAGGTCCTTCAAGGATTTCTCGCCTACGATGATGCCTTTAAAGGTCCCCGCCCCGGGATTCTGGTGGTGCATCAATGGTTGGGATTGACCGCTTATGAAAAGCGCCGGGCCGAAATGCTGGCTCAGCTCGGGTTTGTGGCTTTTTGCGCGGATATTTATGGCGTGGATAAACGTCCGCACAACGTGAGCGAGGCGGCAGCCATTTCATCGCGGTTCAAAAGTGACCGCAACCTTCTGCGGGCGCGGGTGAATGCGGGACTGGAAGTTTTGCGACAGCAAACCAACGTGGACACGCAGAAACTGGCTGCCATAGGCTATTGTTTTGGAGGGACCACAGTGATTGAGCTGGCGCGGAGCGGAGCAAACATTGCCGGAGTGGTAAGCTTCCATGGCGGGCTGGATTCCCCCACGCCTTCCGATGGCAGGAACATCCGTTGCAAGGTGCTGGCGCTGGCGGGAGCAGACGATCCATTCCAGAACGCAAACGATCTTGAGGCGTTTGAAAATGAGATGCGAAACGCCGGTGTGGATTGGCAGATTACTTTTTATGGAGGAGCCGTACACGCCTTCACCCAGCCGGATCCAGGATTTGTGAATCCCGGGGTGAAATACAACGAAAAAGCGGACCACCGGTCCTGGCAGGCCATGAAGGATTTTTTTGCAGAGTTATTTCCCGGGCAATGACGGGTCGGCTGGAAAAACATGCGCATCACCGGGGGAACAGCCGCAAGGCGGATTTTGAAAGTGCCCAAAGGGCTGGATGTGCGGCCCACGCCGGATCTGGTAAAGCAGGCCGTGTTTAACTCACTTGGCCCTAGAGTGGAGGGGGCGCATGTGTTGGAATTGTTTGCTGGCAGCGGGGCGCTGAGCTTGGAATGCCTGAGCCGCGGGGCGGCCAGCGTTGTTTGCGTGGAAAAATCCAGCCGGCATGCTGAATTCATCCGCGCCAACGCCGAGGCGTCCGGCTATGCTGGGAGGCTGCAAGTCCGTATCCAGGACGTGTTTTCGGCCCTTGCGCAATGGGGAAGGGATGGAACCCGCTTCGATCTGGTGCTGGCTGATCCGCCATACGGGGAAAAAAACGGAAATCGTCGTTCCACCTCCCTGGCCCAGCGTCTTCTGGACAATCCCGACCTGCCAAGACTCCTAGGATCTGATGGACTGCTGGTTCTGGGCCATACCAAAAGGGACACCCTTTCAATGGAGGCACCTTGGAGATTGGCGCGACAGTTAAAACATGGCGATACGGTCATGGAATTTCTGATAGCCACCCCTGTTTCGCCTCCCGACCCACTCGCCGGGTCGGGTCCTTAATCGGCGGCCCTGATGTGTTTAACCTGCGATGGCCAGGTGGGTGATTCGGAAAACGGCGCCCTTTGGATCATTGGGCAGGCAGACAATCTCCCAACCATGAGCCAGGACATTTTGCTGAACCACGGCCAAGCCCAGGCCAGTTCCGTTCTGGTGGGTTGTGTAATAAGGTTTGAAAATTTCAACCCTATGCCGGTCTGGCACGCCGGGTCCATCATCCCGAACCTCGATGCACGCCTCCGATGGGCTGGTGCGTTTGCCAAGGATTTCAATGCGCCCTTCCTTATCCACCGCTTGGATGGCATTGAGGAGAAGATTGAACAAAATCTGACGCAGGAGTTGTTCATCCGCCTCGATGGCGGGCACATCTCCCCTGACCTCGACGACCAATTTTTTCTCCGTGATGTCGAAGTCCAGGGTTCGCACGACCTCCTGGCAGGCTGCGAGCAGTTTGATGCGGGTGCGGCGAACCTCCCTGGGCCTGGAATAATTGATGAATTCCGTCAATTGGGCGGTGACCTTGTCGGTTTCATCCATAATGATGCCAGCTTTTTCAATTAAATCCGGAAGGGCTTGGTGCTGGCGGGCTAGTAACTGGGCTTGACCACGAATGATGTTGAGAGGATTGCGTGTTTCGTGGGCCAGGCCGGCGGCGGCCAGATTCATTTCCTTGAGGTGGGAGTTTAATTCACTGGCACGGACGAGTCGGATTTGCAGGTCTGCGGTCTGGGCCAGGTTACGCCAGGCGAAGCCAGCGCCCATGGCGGCTATGCCAGCAAAGAAGCTGATGATGACGCGCAGCCATGCGTCGGAGTGGCACAGGGCCAGGTAATTATCCGTGGACATCACGAGCACCAAGCCGTGCAGTTCGTGGGTGGTGATCAACAGTTTGAAGTCAGCATCCGACATTTCACGGAGCCAGGGGGGGCGATGATCTCCCCGGGGATGGCCAGGTCTGAAATCATCCGGGGGCGGCGGGATTGGGAGGCTGGCGAGGTTAGTGGGGCCTTGGACTGGAGGGTGACCATCGCGGTCAAAGAGGCGGTCCATCCTTTCAGCGCGAGGAGGGACGTTGGTGAAGCTTCGGGGAGGCGGGGGGAGGACGAAAACCGGGTTGGTGACATTTTCACCCGGGGAGACGCTGGCCCCTTCGAGGGGCCAGACAAAAGTAACATGATCAGAAGTCCATGATTCGTTCCCTGCAAAGGGCTGTTGGAGAGTGAGGTTGGTGTTGCCCACTTCGACGAGAGGATGGCCGTCGGTATTGAGCAGGGCCAGGTAATACAGTTTTACGGTGGCATTGGAGCGATTATCCACCAACTCGCGCAAGACCGGCTCGAGCCGGTTTTGGAAAACCGCTCCACGAAACTGAAGGGCGCGGGTGACAGCGCTAAGCGTATTGGCAATTTCCTTGGAGCGGCTGCGGAGATCTGACTGTGCTGCGGTTGCAAGGCGGTGATGTTCCTCCACCTGCCAGGAGACCACCAGCAGCCATGCAGCCAGAAGGAAAATCCAGACCCAGGAAAGTGGCCTGCCGGGTTTCATGTTTGGTCAAGTTGGGGGTGGAAGCGCCTCAAGGCAACCTCAAGGTTTTTTGACAGGAACATGTTCGAGATAAAGGTTCAGCTCTTGTTCGGAAACCGAGTTGGTGATTTCCATGGCCTGGCTTGTTTCACTGGCGGATAAGGGCATCAATTGAGTGGGGGAGTTCACAATATGAGGCGTGAGGAAGATGAGAAGCTCGGTTTTGGAATCCACCTTGCTGGAATACTTGAAAAGATTGCCCAGAAGCGGAATATCGCCGAGGAGGGGAACCTTGGTTTCATTGCTGGCCTTGTTGTCGCCAATGAGTCCGCCAATGACGACGGGTTCCGAATCCGGGGTGACCACGACCGTATCTGCGGACCTGATATCGAGGTTGGGTGCATAGATAGGGGTGCCGAGGAGTCCGCTGGTGGCGATGACCTGGCCGGGCGATGAATTATCCACGGAGGAAGTTTCCGGTGCAACAATCATTTCCACCAGCCGGTTTTCGCCTATGTAGGGGGTGACGTTCAGGATGATGCCGACATTTTGGTAGGAGCCATTGATGGTGGGATAGGCGGCTGTGGTGTTGCCTATGGCAGCGAACGTGACGCCACTGGGCAAATAGATGCTCTGGCCCACGACAATCTGGGCCAACTGCCCATCCCTGGCGAGGATGGATGGACGCGAGAGAATCTGGGCTTTTCCAGCGGCGGCCACGGCACGCAAGGTGGCTTGAAAATCAGAACCGGCAACCTGATAAAGGCTGCCTGAAGGCAGAAGGGAGCTGGCGGAATTCGGGGAAAGAGACCCCACGGGGGACGGCTGGCCCAAGGCGGAGAAATTAGTGACGACACTGTTGAGTCCTGAAAGGCCGAAAATATTGGCGGCGCTTTGGGAGATTCCATTGTTATTGCCCGCCCATCCGCCTTCCACCCCCAGGTCCAGGTCGTTATTATGATCCACCTCCATGAACACCACCTTGATGAGCACTTGAGGTTTGGGCAAATCCAGTTTGGCCAAAACGTCGTGGATTTGCGCGGCAGTCACGGCATCGGCCGTGACCACAATATTGTGGGTGTCTGGATCCACGGTGATCAAGGCCGTGCCCACGGTGCCATTGTTGTTGTAGTCTGAGGAGGAGGTGGAACTGGAGCCGCCGCGGAAGCCTCCGCCAAAACCTCCCCCGAAACCGCCAAAGCCTCCCCCGCCGCCACGCTGCTGGGCTTGCAGGCTGAACAGGCAGCCCAGTAGGAGGATGTTAAATGCTATCCAATGTTTGAATTGTGGTATCATAAAATTATGAGTGGTTGATGATTATGAGATGGAGATGTGCATCAGCCTCCAGGGCGGCCCGCGCCGCCCCCAGCGGCGCCCCCGGTAAAGCTGGCGGCGGTGGTGGACGAGGAGGAGCTGGTGGTGGTGGCTGTGGTGGTTTCACGCTGCTGCAATGCGCTGCCCTGAGAATTCAGGGTGCTTGAGCCGGTTCCACGAGTGGATGTGCTGGATTGGAACATGCTCTGCAGGACAGAGGCGGCTTGTTGTGGGTCCGCATTGTCCATGTGAAAAACATAGACTTTCTGGTCGCGTTCCGAGGGGACGTCCAGGTCTTTCATCATTTCAGCTATTTGGTCCATCATGTCCTTCGGAGCGGTGACAATGACCGCCTGAATGCGGGAGTCTGCAATGGCGTTGACCTGGGTGGCCTTCTTAATGCGGTCGCTGGTGCCGGAAGAGCCATTATTGGCAGCCGGGGGACCGCCTCCTCCAAAAAACCGGCCGAAACCACCCGGACCAAACCGGAACGGAAATTGGGGGGCGGTGCTTGAGCTGTTATTGGCGCCCGGGAACACGCTCGTCAGTTCACTGGATACATCGGTGGGGCTGGCATATTTCAGGCGAAACACACGTATTTCCGTTTCAGCTTCGGCGCTGCTGTCTATGGCTTTGATGATTTCCATGAGATGGCGAATGTTGGACTGGGTGTCGGTAATGACAATGGAATTGCCGGCGTCGTTGGCCACAACCGTGGCTTGTGGGGAGACGAACGAGGAAAGATCTTTGACCAAGTCGCCGGCATCCACAAAGCGAATGGGAATGATCTGGGTCACGATTTCGTCATTTTTCGGGATGGAATCCGGGTCGTTGCTGACCTTCACGGGAATATCACGCGTTTTGGCATCATTTTTATCCAGAATGGTAAGAGTGCGCCCGTCCCGGATGGCTGCGTATCCGTTTTGGTTAAGCACTTCGTTCAGCAAATCCACCGCTTCATCCTGGGTCATGGGGCGCTGACTGATGACGTTTACATTCCCATGTACGGGGGTATCCAGGACGATGACGAAACCTGCAGCGTCACTGAGATAGTTCAAGACCATTTCCAGGGGCGCATTGCGGAAATTCAAGCGGAGATGGTTATCGTTGGTGCCTGAAGCAGGGGGAACAAAGTCGGAGACCAAAGGCTGGGCTTCAGCCGCGAAAGGCTTGGAGGGCTGAATGGCAGTGTCGTGATTGGGCTGTTGCGGGGCTTCGCCGTTTAAATCCTGGGACTCGCCCATGGGAGGGCCTGCATTGGGTAGTCCGCCACCTGGAGGTGGCATGGGGTTGTCGGCACCATTACCAAGGCTGGCCGGCTCATTGGTTTGCGCCTGCGATGGGGCCAAGTGCAGGGTGAGGAGGGCGGAGAGAATGAGAATCAAGCTGGATTTGTTCATTGGGATTCCTTTTGCCTTAAAAGCATTAAACGTTTCAAAATATCATTGTTATCGAGGCTGGTGGAGGGAGGCGGTACTTGCACGGCGGAGCCGTTGCCATCAGAGGAAATTTGGGCCGGCGTATTATCCGATTGAACCGGCATATCCTGGGCCTCGGAAGGTTGCCACCCGTTGTTATCGTGGCGGAGCCCATCGCCCAGAGCGAGATGAATCATGGACTTGCCATCCGGAGGCTGGAGAGTCACCCCATCAAGTGTGACGGTCCTGACGGTATAGCCAGCAATGGATCCGGAAACAGTGATGACTTTTTTCAAGTCATCAGAATTTCCGCTGAAGAAAGCGAAACGGCCCTTGGAATAACTCATGATTCCCACCAGATAAAAGGCGGGGGAGGAAGTCCCGGAGACATGCGCGACATGGTGATATTGCCGGGTTTCGTGGGGATACCGGTTGGGATCGAAAATGTTTTCCTGGGTGATAACACGGCTGTAACTGCTGTAATCGTTGGCGTTCAGGGCGGAAGGGGTTGTGTTGGTCTGGGAAAGGCCATGGGAGGCGATGAACAGCGCAAGGATAGGTGTCAGGAGCCACCCTGGACGGGAAATCTGAACGCGATGCCGCCAATTTTTGAAGCGGTCGGGTGGAGTATTTGGTGCGGCCGCGTTCATGGCTGTGAGGGGGTAATCAGAGCAAGACCGTTTATTTCCAGGCTTAATGTAAGCTGCTGGCCATCGTTATCATGAGCCCCCAGTTCGACGGAACTGACCTGAAGGGGCACGGGACTGGATTCCAGGTCGTAGAGAAAGCGGGTGAGCATCCCCAGATCGCCGGAGGCCTCCACCCGCAGGTCGAGGGTGAGGTAATTGGTTGCGTCATTCTGCCACTGAGGCATGAGGCTGGTTAATTCGGCCCCGCTATCCTTGGACCAATCATCAAAGGAATGGAGCACCTGTTGTTCGGCCAGAGAGGTGTTTGCAGGCAGGGCGTTGGATTGCATTTGAGACCATTGGGCGCGGATGAAGGATTCCCTCCTGAGGAGCAGGCGTCCATCGGAAATTTTCTGGCCAAGGTCATGGATTTCCGAGGCTCGCTGCGACCACAAAGCAGAAAGCGGTGTAAACACGAAATTGACCAGAACGTACAGTCCTGCCACCGCGATGGTGAGCATGATGAGGAATTGCTGGCGGTTTTTAATTTCCATTGCTGCCATCCTTTGCATAATTGAAATCGAAGGAAAATTGAATGGGGGCCTTGCCCCGGATCTGGTCCACTCTCACGGCTGAAACATTGTCTGCCAGCCGCAGGCGGGATTGCATGTTCAAAAGCGCAACGTTATCCCGTGCTGTGCCGGTGAGGTTGACCTGGCTTCCGTCCCGGATTTCCACGGTTTTGGCGGTTACAGAGCCATCTTCGGGGAAGGCTTGGGTCAATTTCATCAAGACGGAAAGCGTGGGATGGGATGGGTCGTACCAAGGCCGAAACTGCTGGATGTTGGCCTCCACAGCCTGGATTTGTAAAACCTGGCTGCGCAATTTCCCCCATTGATCTTGTTCATGCCAGAGGATGAGTTGCTGGATCAAAAAGAGAAGGGCAACGAGGACGATGGATGCGGTGGCCAAGGCGCCTGCGACCCCCAAGCGACCCGAGGAATAGCGGGTGACAATGGCTTGCAAGGCCGAGGGTTTGGGGGGCAGAAACTCCATGGCCGGGGCGCGGCCCGCCAGCGCATCGGCCGCGAGGCTGACGGCGGGTGAAATGGGCGTTTTGTCCGGGAACCCGGGATGGCCGGTGGCGGTGGGGGTGTAATAGACCGGAGTTTCGACCCTCAAACCCAAGCCAGTGAGGGAACGGGTCAATTCAGGTTCGAGCAGCCGGGTGAGATTGGCAGGGCCATAAAGACAAACACGGGAAACTGTTTCACGAATTTCCCCTGGTAACTGGCCTAGTGTGACGCGCAATTCACGGGCGACAAGAGATTGATTGACCATTTGGCGTCCGTTTTCGCCATAGACCACACCATCCAAGGACCTAAGTGACACAATGCCACCGCCGGCTGTGACCTGCAGGCTGGCAGATTGTTCACCCAGCAGCAGCGCCAGGGTTCCTGGTTCCTGGGCGGGGGGATTCAAGGCAGAAACAGCCAACGAAAAGCTGAGAGGCTTCAAGCGGGCTGCCATGAGCGCAGATTCGATTGCAGCAAGCTGCAGATTGGCAATGCCCGCAAACAATACGAACTGACGGCCTTCACTCAATGCCGCCCGGGAATCAGCCACCTGCAAACCAGAGATATCCGCGGCGAAACCGCGTTCCGCCTCCAGTTGGAGCATACTGGAAGCATCGGCCTCAGGCAACTGAGGGAGTTCGGTTTGAGTGGTGAGGACAGATTTCAGGGAAAATCCAACCACGCAGGCGCGTTCATGAACGTTGGCCTTGTCGAGGTGATTCCGGATTTCCCGCCCCACCAAATCGGGCTGAGCCGCGAGAGGGTCCAAGGCGAGAGTGATGGAAAAATCCTGGACCACGCTTAGTCTGCCGTCCGAGCGTTTCACGCGGGCGACTTGGAGATGGGATCCATCCAGTACGATTCCAAGCAGGCAGGATGGGGGTTTGCGGGAAAAACCGGGGATTTTAAGCGCTGTAGTCATGGAAGGTTATCGGTGAGCAGTTTTTGCCGGACTTTATCGCCCAAGGCCCACCCGAGCCCGCCGAGGTCCTGGCGGTAAATCACCTGGGGAAAGCCATTGCTGATATCAAAAACAAAGCGCACTCGCCGGTATCCGCGCCCGTTTGGGCCCACGGCAGCGATGTCGGCCGTGAACTGATAGCTTTGGGTGGTGATGTAATCGCCCCGTTCAAGACGGCGGAGAGTGGAATTGCCTGTGCCCAAGGCGTCATAAACCCAGGCAAGCGATGAAAGGTTGTTCGTATTTTGCTCCCGATAGGAGACAAGGGTCTGGGCATCTGCGGAGGCTGTGGAATCGTCTCCATTATTAAGGCCTTCAAAGAGGGCGGTGAGAACCGTGGTGGAGGCGGTGTTCACGTTGATGCGACCGCGGATGTAGGCCCCAGTGGCGGTGGTAAT
>DAIDJC010000127.1 GCA_027451565.1 Limisphaerales bacterium
GCGGAGCTGCGTGAAACCCGTGGATTCATTTCAATGATAACCATTCGCCCATTGTCCGGGCTGACCCCAAACTGGATGTTTGAACCCCCTGTTTCCACTCCCACGGCGCGGATCACGGCGAAACTCTGGTCGCGCATGATTTGGTATTCTTTGTCTGTGAGCGTCTGAATGGGAGCCACGGTGATGCTATCGCCCGTATGCACCCCCATGGGATCAAAGTTCTCAATGGAGCAGATGATCACGCAATTGTCTGCCTTGTCCCGCATGACTTCCATCTCGTACTCCTTCCAACCGAGGAGGGATTCTTCGATGAGGATTTCGCTGACGGGGGAGAGTTCGATGCCGCGCTTGGCGATTTCCAGGAATTCCTCGGGGTTGTAGCCGATGCCGCCGCCAGTGCCGCCCAAGGTGAATGCGGGTCGCACTATCAAGGGATACCTCCCGATGCGCTCGGCCACGGCGCGGGCTTCATCCATATTATGTGCCACCCCTGAAATGGGCACATCCAAGCCAATCTGCAACATCAAGTCCTTGAAAGCCAGGCGGTCCTCCCCTTTGTGAATGGCTTCCGGCTTGGCTCCGATCATTTCCACGTCGTGCCGGGCCAGGGCACCATTGCGATGAAGGGCCATCGCGGTGTTCAGGGCGGTCTGGCCGCCCAATGTGGGCAACAAAACCAGCTTGCCCGCAGCACCCAACCGCGCCATTTCGGCCCGCTCGCGGATTATAATCTTTTCCACCGCCTCCGGCGTGATGGGTTCCACGTAAGTGCGATCGGCAAACTCCGGATCGGTCATGATGGTGGCTGGATTCGAGTTCACCAATATGACGCGGTATCCCTCCTCTTTGAGGGCCTTGCAGGCCTGTGTGCCGGAGTAATCAAACTCACAGGCCTGGCCGATGACGATGGGGCCTGCGCCAATGATCAGTACGCTGTGTATGTCGGTGCGTTTGGGCATAACTGTAAACGGTTCAATGAAACACGGATTAAAGCTTCGGTGAAAGCAAAATCCCATGAGGTTTTCCTCTTTTTTGAAATCCGAACCTGCCAGTTCAAATGCTAAAGGACAGTTTCCGGTCGTTTCAGGGATTGGTTTGAACCGCTCTTTTCAACCGGCTGTCATTGCTGGGGGGGGTGAAATGCGGGCTTGGGGCAGGTTCCGCGCGTCACTGTACCAAGGCATTGGCCTGGCAAATACGTGCATAGACGAGGGCCAGGGGTTTCAAGGCCCGGGGCAGGGCGGGGTCGGAGAAATCCACCGACAAAAGGCCGAATTTTTTGGTGTATCCAAACTGCCACTCAAAATTATCCAGGAGCGACCAATAAAAAAATCCGCGAACATCCACTCCTGCCTCGATGGCCCGATGCAGGGAGGCAAGGTTTTGCCGCAGGTCCCGTTCACGAAAGGGTTCATCCTGCGAAGCTGCTCCGTGCTCGGTGATGTAAATGGGAAGCCTGCATTTTGAGTGGAGATAACCCAAAATGTTCTGCAGGCCTTCCGGGTATCGTTCCACCATATCATCGCAAGTGAAGCCAAAATCCTTGAGGCGTTTCACCGGGGCGCCACTGGCGGGGATGAGCGGCGCAAAATGATGGAATCGCACGCGGCCGTAATAATTCAAGCCAACGAATGTGGATGCCTTGACGCGCCCGGACCCCAGAAAAGCATTCAAAACATATTTATTAAATGTGTAATGACAGGCGGCGGCGGTGGTTTGGTCCCAGAGTGAATACGGTTTGAAGGCGTGAAAATAGGTCCAGTTTTTGGAAATCCCCACCTCGGGCGGCCCGCTGGGGCCGCGGCGTGCCAGGATGATATTACTGACCTGAATGTGAGCCCTGGCCATATGGTCAATGACACGTTGAAAACGGTCCAGCCGCCATTTTTGGCCTGGTGGAAAGCCTCCCAGCAAATAAGCCACACAGGCGTAGGTATCCGGCTCATTGAAGGTGTTCCAAAGATGCACCCTGTCCCGCAGGAGAGGCACCAGCCGGGTGGCATAGTCCACAAAAGCCTGGATGGTGCCGGGGTTTGTCCAACCACCCGCCCCGGAAATCCATGGAGGGTTTGAAAAATGATGAAGGACCACCATGGGAGTGATGCCGGCTGTCTTGAGGCGATCCAGCAAGTCCACATAGCGATCCAATTCCTTGCGGTTGATCTCACCAAAGGGGCGGGACTGGAGGCGTCCCCACTCTATCCCAAAGCGGTAGGCATTCGAACCCAACTTTTTCATCCAACCCACGTCCTCGGGATAGCGATGATATTGGTCGCAAGCCGTTCGGCAATGGCTTCCATCCTGGGCGATGAAATGAGTCCATTCGTTTTCAATATGGCCTTCAACCTGCGTCGGCGAAGTGGCCGTGCCCCAGAGGAAGCCATCAGGAAAACGCAAAACGTCCGGGGCCAGGGGCATTCTTGAATCGGTGGAGATCATTCAGGATGCAATCCCGCCCGGGCGCCCTCTCGGGCGCCCAGCAGCCAGGTCAGGTGAATAAAATCCGGCTGGTGGCAGCCGATTCATCCCATCCACGCGTGGGTTGGTCCGTGACGGAGGCAATATCCTTGATGGAAATTTGCCGCCCCCGGGTTTTGGGTGTCTTGATCTCGACCTGGGACGGATCGCAAGTTTGCTGGGCGACTTTTTGATGGGGAGCCGGTTTGTACCGGACATACAAGGTCTTGGGCGTGTCGGGCGCAAAAAACAGGATGCGTGACTTTTCAGGGATGCAAGAATAAACCTTGTTCAGGATGGTTCCGCCAAAGACAAAGCGCTTCAGGTAGCTGGCATCGCGGTCTGTATAGGCGCAGGTAAAGATTTTTTCCCTGTCCGGCAGGCCGCAATAAAAGAGGTCCTGGCCCACAAACAATTTCTCTGGAAGCTCGCAAACCTTGTACGTGCCATCCTTGAAAACCATTAACAACTTGTCAAATTTGGTGCATTCCAGCCGGAATTCATCACCGGACACTTTATAGCCCAAATACCCGCTTTCCCTGTCATAAGCCACCTTGAAGGCCTTGAAAGCGACGGCTTTGGCATCCACTTCCTCGTGGCGGGCCGACTTGGTGGTGAGTCGCGGGTAGAGGGGGCCGTACTTTGCCAGCAACGCCTCCAAATGCCCCGTCACATAGCGCGTAAGATTTTTCAAATGGCCGCGGGTTTGCTCCCGCTCCTCCCGCGTGCGGGCCATCTCCTCGCGATGCTTTTGAATATCGAAAAGGGAAATGCGCCGGATGCGCACCTGCAAAAGCCGGTCCACGTCGACTTCCACCATTTCTCGCACCAGCTCTTTTTTGAACGGCTTGAAGCCCTCGTAAACCGAGGCGATCACCGCCTCATTGGTTTTGCATTGCTCTATTTTTTTATAGATGCGTTCCTCTATGAAAATGCGCTCCAAGGTGCGATAGTGCAATTCATCCGTGAGCTTTTGCTCGCGCAACTCCAATTCCTTCTTGAGAATGGCCGTTAGCTGAAGGGTGTTTTCATGGAGCACCTCGCTCACCGTCATTTCCACCGGGCGATTCTCGCGGATTACAATGATCCGGCTGGCAATGCTCACCTCACAATCCGTGAAGGCGTACAAGGCATCCACCATTTTTTCCGCATCCACGCCGGAGGGGCATTCAATTTCAATCTCCACGTTTTCCGAGGTGAAATCGTTGATGGATTTCACCTTCAACTTGCCTTTGCGCGCTGCGTCCTCGATTGAAGTGATCAGGGAATCTGTGGTGGTGGTGGGCGGGATTTCCGTGATGACCACCGTGGAATCATCCCTGGTTTTAATGCGGGCACGCACCTTGACCGAACCTTTTCCATCCTGGTAATCGCGGGCGTCCATGAGGCCGCCTGTTGGAAAATCCGGCAGGCATTTGAACGGCTGGTTGCGCAGAATGGCTATTTGCGCAGAAATCAGCTCGAAAAAATTGTGGGGCAATATTCGGGCGCTCAGCCCCACTGCGATTCCCTCGGCTCCCAGCATGAGCACCAAGGGCAGCTTGCAGGGCAGTTGCACCGGCTCCTCCTTGCGCCCGTCATAAGTGGGGATGAACTCGGTGATTTCGTCATTAAAAAGCTCCTGCCTGGCCAGTTCAGTGAGGCGGCACTCAATATAACGCGGCGCAGCCGCGGGGTCGCCAGTGAATAAATTCCCGAAATTTCCCTGGCCCTCAATCAGGTACCGCTTGTTGGCCAGCACCACAATGGCGTCATCAATGGAGGCATTTCCATGGGGATGGTACTTCATGGTTTCCCCGGTGACGCTGGCCACCTTTATGAAACGCCCGTCATCAAGGGTGTGCAGGACGTGCATGATCCTTCGTTGAACCGGCTTGAGCCCGTCCCCCAGGCTGGGGATGGCACGGTCCCGGATCACATAGCTGGCATAATCCAGGAAACCCCGGTCCACGCGCGCGTGCAGCGCGCCGTCACGGTTCTTGGGGTCAAAGATGCGCGCGGTTTTGTTTTCCACCACTTCAGCCACCACATGATTGCCACCATTGCCGGAGGGAGTGGATGCGGGAACATCAGACGGACCCGCTGCGGGCTGGTTGCCAGCGAGCGGCAGTTCGTTTTGTCCAGAAACTTGTTTGCGTTTGGCTGCCATAAATATGACTTGCGAGGGCCGTAATATGCCCGTTTGCCGTGCAGATGCCAGAATGTTTTACCGGGTGGCGGCAAGCGCGGGGCGGCTGGGTCGGCAGGCCTGCCTTATTTGGCAGGCAATGGCGGGAGACCTCCAGGCGCAGCAGGCAATTCAGCCAGAATAGCCAGTTGCTGCTGGTACCAGTCTCGCAATGGGCGCGACAGCATATGCACCGAAAAATCCTTGAAATGGTTCAGGTTCAAGGCGTCCTCCACCTGTTTTCGCAATTGCTTGTTGAGGTCCGCCTTGGCATCGTCCGCCCAACCAGCATACGAACCCGCTGAATCAGCCAGCATGGCCACCGCCGCCTTGCGGGTTTCAGTGTCGTAAGTGTACACGGGCACCTGCACGCTGGCCGCATCCTCCTTGCCGTTGATGTACCGATTGGAATCCTGCGCGGTGATAATCATCCCTGCCACCGCAATGATTCGTTTTTCGAGCTGGGCGGTGATGTCATCCTCGTTCACAGACCCCGACATGGCAGCTTCCACGCCCAAATCCCGGTGGGTTTTG
This sequence comes from Limisphaerales bacterium, assembly GCA_027451565.1. Lineage (GTDB taxonomy): Bacteria > Verrucomicrobiota > Verrucomicrobiia > Limisphaerales > UBA11358 > UBA11358. Next base: position 5,159 of record DAIDJC010000127.1, read on the forward strand.
GCCAGCAATTGACAAAAATCCTTGATCCATTCCTTTTGCAGCGTGGCGAAAAATTCCCGGCCACGGGCGGATATCAGAGCGGTTTCCTCCGGGGTGAAATGGTGGGTTTTATCATCCAAGCCGGTGAACTGAAGATACTGCGGCTCCTTGAGCAGCTGGTTCAGGCGGTCTTCCAGGTTCGTGATCTCCAGCCGTGGGACCAAATCAATGTTGGTCGGGGCTGGCCCTTGATCCAGGGAGAAAGATGGTGGCAATGACGAAAAGAAGGCCCTATCCACCCCGCCCAATTCCTGCACCTGTCTGTTCAGATACTTCCAATGCGCTTTCAACCGGGCATCGCGGTTCATGTCTCCAATGTAGGGGAAGGCACTTTCCACCCTCAACGATCGAGTTCCGGCATTAAACCACAATAATTCATCCTCTTCCGTCATTGTCAGGTTTACGGCAACGTTTTCGGGATGCAAATCAACTTGGTCCAAGGGGATCCGGTCATTTGCATTTTGCGGGGCGCGGGCGCTGATGAAGCGTTCGATGAGGAAATTGGGCAACAAATTCAGCAAACGTGCCTGCTCGGAATAGGAGGTTGCCAGCGGATCGCGGCCATAATCAAAGGCACGCACATCACCATAAGTCCCGAGGTCTTCATCCGTGGCGAATAAAATGTGGTTGGTCTGCTCATCCACTTCATTTTTATAGCCCCAGGCGATGGCTTCACGATCGTAGGGCAGGGGTTTGTGTTCCGTACGAATCTGCCACCCGGTGAATACTGCCGCTTTGAAAACATTGTAATCCATCACCGAAGTGGTGGCGATATCATTGGTGCGGGAATCCAGGGGTTTGCCAGCCACATAATCCTTGAACCATTGATCCAAGGCCTGGCTGCTCAAGGTGGCACCCAGACTGCCGGCAAAATTATGGCGCAATCCCAGGATATGACCAACTTCATGGGCGACCACCTCGCGGACATAATCCTGGGATGCCCGCAGGGTGCTGGCATCATCCAAACCGGGTGTGGCCAGCATTTCGTTCAGGCCGTTGGCCATCTCTGCGGCAAATGCACCGGGAGTTTCATCGCAACACTCCGCCGATTTCAAGAATGGCACGCTCAGGTTCACCGTTACCCGGCCCGTGGACTTGGGAGGTGTGGCTGCGTCTTGGAATTCACGCAGTAAAGAGCGGGTTTCTGCCTTGCTAAAAAAGGCAAAGGCGCTTGTGAGGTAAACCTGCCCGTGTTTCGATTCCCCGGTTAATGGGTCCAGCAGAATATCCGCATAAGCAAAACCGGCGTGGTCCCACGGCACCCATTGCACAAGATTATAGCGGGCATCCGGCGCGGTCACTCCCTCGGGAGCCTTGGCCACCGTAACAACATTGCTGCCAAACACGGAATTCCAATACAAAATGCCATCACGCACCGCCTGCTCATAATCCGCAGGTGTATTCGCGGAATAATAGAAGGGGATGGGATGGGTCAGGTCAAATCGGGCTATGCGGGTGGATACACGGCCCGTCCCCGGTTCGATTTCGCCTTCCGTTTCAAAAAAACGCACGTAACGGGCGTCCATCTTGCCAGGTTCCTTGCCATTGAAATGCCCCGGGAGATAGGGGGTGATGAAATAGCGGATCTCGAATTGTTCCTCCAAATCCTGGTCATTTTCCCGGCTGCGTGCCTGCACGCTCTGGCGGATGACCAAGTCCTGCCCCTGCTTCTGAACGTCAAAAACCCGGCTCTCAGGAATCTCCAGTGTGGTTTCGTGGTCATACAACCCGGCTACCCCGCCATCGGTCCAGCCCTCGGTGAACACCTGACTCATACCTTTGTTGAAATCCACCACCACCTGCCGATTGTCCCTTCGCACAATGGGGAAAGTGGCCAGTAGGCGCCGCGCCGGCAGGTCTTCCGTAACCACCAGGCCCCGGGTGGATTCATACATGTCCACACTGTCCGCATAAACGGCGAATTGAACGATCCTCCCCGCCAGCCCCGAACTGGTGGCAGCCCATTTCTGGGGAATCAAGGATGCGGAAAACAAATAATCATGGCCAAAGGCTCCTTGGGGAATGGCCAGGTCATAATCATCCGCCACGTCCAACGGAGGGACCATGTCCGCCCGGGTTCCCGCCGTGACCAATAAAAACAGAAAAAAAATCCAGCCCGGGCAAATGCCTGATTTAAAAAGGTTCATGCAGGGGCGAAAATGCCTCCCTCGCCTCATGCTAGCAAGCGCAAACAGGACTGGCACAGGGTCGCCTCTTTTAATGTGGCGGGGTTTATTCCTCCACCTCCACCACCAGGTTATCCATGATGTAATCCCGTCGTTCAGGCGTGTTTTTGCCCATGTAAAAATCAAATAATGGCCCGGATTCAGGCCTGGGCGCGTATTCCACCCGGCTTAATCGCATTTCCTTGCCTATGAACTGGGCAAATTCCTTTGGGCTTATCTCCCCCAATCCCTTGAACCGTGTGATTTCCGGTTTTCCACCCAGGTCCTGCACGGCCTTGTCCCGTTCGCCCTCAGAATAACAATAACGGGTCTCCTGTTTGTTGCGCACCCGGAACAATGGGGTTTCCAGCACGTGCAAATGTCCGTTTTGAACCAGTTGCTCGAAAAATTTGAAAAAATACGTGATCATCAGATTGCGGATGTGCATCCCGTCCACGTCCGCATCCGTTGCGAGGATGACCTTCTCATAACGCAGGCTGTCTGTGTTGTCCTCCACTTGCAGCGCCTGCATGAGGTTGTACATCTCGTCATTCCGGTACATCACATCGCGCTTGAGGTCCCAGACGTTCAGCGGCTTGCCTTTCAGCACAAACACCGCCTGGGTATTCACGTCCCGGCAACTGGTAATGGAACCGGAGGCCGACTGGCCCTCGCAAATGAATATCATCGTTCCCTCCCCCCGCCCCTTTTTTTTGTCAAAATGACGTTTGCAATCCTTGAGTTGGGGAATGCGCAGGGCAATGGCCCTGGCCCTTTCCCGCGAGAGCTTCTTAACCTCCTGCAGTTCCTTGCGCAATTGCTGCGTATCCCGGACCTTGTTCACAATGGTCTCGGCGATTGGCTTGTTGCGCTGGAAAAAATGCAGCAATTCCTCCCGAACCTGGTTCACCAAGTCCGTGCGAATTTCGGTGTTGCCCAGCTTGTTCTTGGTCTGGGATTCAAAGACGGGATCTTTAAGGCGAATGGACACCGCCCCCACCATGCTTTCCCGCACGTCATCCCCGTCGAAACGTCCGTTGGAGTACTCATTCACCGCCTTGAGCAGGCCCTCCCTGAAGGCGCTCAAATGAGTTCCCCCGTCGCTTGTGTATTGGCCATTGACAAAGGAATAGAAAGTCTCGCCGTACCTCGACTGGCTGTGCGTGAAACAAAACTCAAGCGTTTTGCCCGAATAATGCAACGGGGCATATAACGGCTCGCTTCCATCCGCGCCCAGGTCCTCCATCACCAAGTCCATCAGCCCATGCCTGGATTGGTAGATTTTTGACTCGGCCCCCGCCATGTTCAACACAAGTTTCAAACCCGTGTTCAGGTAACTGTAATGTCGCAGCCTCCGCTCCAGGTGTTCCAACCGGAATTCGCTCCCCTTGAATATGCTTTCATCCGGCTCGAATTCAATCAGTGTCCCATCTGGTTCAGACGTCTTGCCAGTGGCCTCCTTTTTCAGCCGGCCAGCCTGAAAATGCGCCTCGGCAAATTCTCCCGCGCGATGGCTGCGCACAAAAAAACGTCGCGACAGCGCGTTCACGGCCTTGGTGCCCACTCCGTTCAAACCCACGCTGAACTGAAAAACCTCGTCGTTGTACTTCG